>DAOUFY010000175.1:0-10353 GCA_034429745.1 Anaerolineales bacterium | reverse complement strand
AAAGTCTTCAGTGAGAACTTCAACCACTTTCACATATAGATAAGAAGGGTAGGCAGCGGGATAGAAAATTTTAAAAATAAGAGAATTCTGGCCATCTGGCATCTCACGTATGCCGTCATTATTAATGTCACGGTAGCCGGCTTGATCAAGAATCTGATTTGCTTTCTCAATACTGTATCCATGATCTTCAAGTTGATCGTTGTACCAAAAAGATAGGGAATTAGGGATGACAGAAGATCCTATAATTCCATTTCCTAATAATGAGAATTGGATAATTTTTTCTTTATTGACAGCATAAGCTAAAGCTTGCCGTACATTGGTATCACGTAAAGCAGGGTGGCCAGTGCAGCTTGTTGGTTCTGAACATTGTTTAGGGTCTATCATGTTAATAATTAGATGGACAAAACTAGGACGGGCAGGTACACCGTTAATTATTTGAATATTGGGATAATTTTTTAATAAATTTATTGCGGTTGGTGGAACATAATCAATCATATCAATTAGACCATTTTTAAATGCACTCAGATATTGATCTTGTTGAGTGTAAATGTCCCAGATCATGTATTCTATTTTTGGGGGGTTTTTCCAATGCTTTGTATTTGCTTGCATTGAAATAGATTTTCCAGGTAGATGATCAACAAACATAAAGGGACCACTGCCGATGGGGGGATTATTCGTATATGCCTTAGTGCTTGCTTCGGTATCTGTATGATTTTCCCAGATGTGTTTAGGTAGTATATACAGATTTGTTAGTTTATCCGCAATTTCAGGGACAGGTTTTTTTAGATTCAATTGGATGGTTGTATTATTGATTACTTGGACATTTTGGAAAAAGATAGTTTCTTGGTAACGCGCTGAACCTGGGAATTTGTGATATAAGTCATAGGAGAATTTAACATCTTCAGCAGTTAGTGGTGTGCCATCATGAAACACCACGTTGGAAGGAATGGTAAAAATATACGTTTTGCCGTCTTGAGATTTTTCTACCTTTTGGGCAAGCAAAGGGGCATAGTTGCCATTTTGATCAATTTCGAACATCGTGTCATAAATTTGCCGGAAGAAGAATCTTTCATTGCTTAAAGTTGCCCAAAGTGGGTTGAATGTTGATATACTTTGTTGGGTTCCTATATGAAGGGTTTTTGCTTGGCTTTTTCCAATACTTTCTTGGGAAAGTTTCGCTGCGCGATCTTTTGAATCTTCGTAATATGAGGTGATATTTTCATAGGGAATAGGCAGAACACCTTTGGCAGTTTGAAGATCTGGTGGATAAATTATTTCAAGTTTTCCTTTTATTTTTTGGAGCAGGATAGGAGTATGGATATTTTGGCCATTATTATCAAAGCGAATGTTGCCTAATATTGTAGGCTTATCCATTGTAATAAGTGCTTGACGAATGGCTTGTGGAAAATCCATGTCGGAATGTTGTTGAGCAAAAGTTAAAGCCTCACTAGCTACTTTGATTGCAACGTAGGCTTGAACACTGCGTGCTCCTGGGTTCATTCCATAGCGATGGGAAAAATCTGAAGCGAATTGGGCAGCTGAGTAACCTTTTTCATCTTTCCACGGGACTGCCGGATGCCATTGAGCAGCAGTTACGATATAATCACTAGGAAGGTTACGTTGATAGTAAAAATTATAGTTGTTAAATGCACCCGTAATACCAATTATGGCTTTAGGTTTCATTTGCAGTTCTTTGATGTTGGATAATATTATTTGAATATCGCTTTCAAAACGACCGGTGATAAATAGTACATCAGGTGAAGCACTATTGATGGATGATAATAATTCAAGAAAATTATCTTGATTGGGATAATATTTTTTATAAGCGACTACACTCCAGCCTTTCTCGGCAGCTTCGTGCAGCAATGCACTAGCCGTATCGGTAGTAGTGAGCTCCAGTTCATAAAGGATAGCGATGGTTGGGGGAGCTTTTTGAGTAAATATTGAATCAAGCCATTCGAAGGGTAAAAGGGTAAGCTCATCGGCTGCGGGAATTCTAAAAATCCAATTATAGCCCATTCGAGTAAGCAATTCACTCGTTGCGTTTGAAGCAATTAGCGGTATTTGTGCGTTTTCACACACTTTGGCTATAGCCAGTGTATTTTCACTACGGTAAGTACCGATGATGAGTGGAACTCTATCTTGGGTAATGAGCTTCTGGGCTCTTTTTTCGGCTATTGCAGGATTGTTTTGATCATCTTCAAAGATGGGACGGATCAAGCAGCCATTTATCCCATTGGTTGAATTTATTTCATCAATTGCCATTTCGTATCCACGAAGGATCTCCTCACCTTGAGGCGTTTGGCTGCTATTGATAATACCAATAGATATTTCGCAGGCTGATGAAGATAGTGAAATTGGGCTTTCTTTTGGGTTGCATCCTAATAAGATGGTAAAGATTGCCATGATGAATACAGGATTAAGGATTTTGAAAGTGAGGAAATCGTTCATGATTATGGTGAAAATTTATGGAAGGTAAATAGCAGTTTCAGGAATTTTAACGCCTATAGGCCATTTTGTGTCATCATTGTATTTAACGCCTTTAAAACTTGCATCTTGAGCGAGAGCGGTACGTTCTTTTTCGTTAAGTTCCATTATCACATCATCAGTAATTTGAATCCCTTGAGCTTGCAGATCGTTTAAGAAAAAAAGTGCCCCGCTAAGATCAGCGCTGCGCAGATCAGCTCCATCTAATTTTGCACCGACAAGATTTGCTCCAATAAGTTCGGCATTACGAAAATCACATCCATTTAAGTTGGCAGCATACAAACTGGCTCCATTTAGGAAAGCGCCTTGAAGATTGGAGCCGGATAAATTCGTGTTATTTAACCATGCGCCTTTAAGATTAGCTCTTACAAGTATTCCACCAACAATTTCTGCCCCGCTAAGGTAAGCTCCTGGCAGGTAGGCTCCATGCAGGTCAATGCCGGAAAGAGAAGCATTACGAAGTCGAGCTGCATGCCAATCCACACCTCCTAATAATGCGCCAAAGATTTCGGCGTTATCTAGAATGGCGCCGGAAAAGTCTGCTGTATCTAGAATTGCTCCAGTAAGAATAGCTCCACTTAAATCAGCACCGCTGAGATTGGCATTAGATAAATCAGCTTTTCCTAAGTTGGCATTTTTAAGATTGGCACCTTTGAGGTTTGCAAACTTTAAATTAGCGCTGTTGAGATCACTTTCAAGAAGAATCGCTCCATTAAGATTAGCTTGTTCGAAATTGGTTTGTTCAAGACGAGCTTTACGCAGATTAGCATTGACAAGCTGTGATTTGGAAAAATTCATACCGGCTAAATCTTTACTCATTAGATTGACACCGACACATTGAGGCGGGCAATTTGAAGGTAAAAGAGAGCAACCAGTAATAATAAAACCAATTATAAGAAAAAGGAGATGGTTGTTAATTTTCATGTTTTTATGAGATAAAAGGTAGATTACTTTTCATTATAACACATTGTATTGGTCTTAAATTGTATTTAATAGCAAAGCAGCGAGGTAAACGTCCCTCGCTGCTGTTGTTTAGGTTAGAAACATTATTGGCTAGGCGATTATTTATCTTGCAAAGCTGCCAAGCCGGGCAGGATAATACCCTCAAGCATTTCTAGTGAAGCACCACCGCCCGTGGAGATGTGAGTGATTTTATCTGATAATCCAGATTGCTGAATAGCAGCCACTGAATCACCACCGCCGACGATACTGGTAGCTTGACTTTCGGCAACGGCTTTGGCAATGCCAAATGTACCTGTAGCAAATTTAGGTGTTTCAAACACTCCCATGGGGCCGTTCCAAACAACAGTTTTTGCTTTAGCAATCAGTTCACCATAAGCAGCTACGGTTTTTGGACCCACATCTAATATTTTCCAAGATGGCGGCACCTCGGAAGGAGAGACGATTTTTGTCTCAGCGTCATTGTCAATGGCTTGAGCAATGACAACGTCTATTGGTAAGTGCAATTTACTGCTTCCTTCACTTAGAAGTTGTTTGGCAGTATCAACAGCTTCTTCGTCAACTAAAGAATCGCCGGTGTCATATCCTTGAGCTTTAAAAAAGGTGTTCGCCATACCACCGCCAATCAGAACATTATCCGCTTTTACAAGCAGATTGCGTATAACTCCAATTTTGTCGGATATTTTAGCTCCGCCTAAAATTGCAATAAATGGTCGTTCGGGATTAGCAATAGCTTGCCCGAGATATTTTATTTCCTTTTCCATAAGGAAACCGGCGACTGCAGGTAGATAATGAGCAACCCCTTCTGTAGATGCATGGGCTCGGTGAGCAGACCCAAAAGCGTCATTTACATAGATGTCAGCTAACGCTGCTAATTGTTGTGCCATAATAGGGTCATTTTTGGTTTCACCCTCGTGAAAACGAGTGTTTTCCAAAACAAGGATTTCTCCTGGTTTTAATGATTTAGCAGCTTGCTCTGCAACAGGTCCAACGCAATCCTCAGCAAAGGCAACCGGTTTTCCAATCAATTTACTCAAGTGTTCGGCGACTGGTTTCAGGGAGTAGATAGGCTCAGGTCCCTTCTTTGGCCGTCCGAAGTGTGAACACAGCACCAAAGAAGCACCGTGATCAAGAAGATACTGAAGAGTGGGTAAAGCAGCAGTGATTCGAGTATCGTCAGTAACTTTGCCTTCTTTTACGGGCACGTTAAAGTCAACACGTACCAGGACTCTTTTCCCTTTTACATCAATATCTTTAATCGTCTTTTTATTGAACATAGTCCCATCCTATTCTAAAGATAAGTCTATCAAAAAGACACAGAGAACTAAAGTGAAAGAAATGTTAAACGCTCTGTGTCTTTTTGGTATTAGTTTTATTAAAGTTAAAGTGATTTAGCGATTTTTAGAGCTAGATCCGCAGTGCGGACTGAGTACCCCCACTCGTTATCATACCAAGCGATAACCTTGATGAAGTTGCCACCGAGGCACATGGTCAGCAAGCCATCCACAATAGAAGAGCGGGAATCACCCTTGAAGTCCATAGAGACAAGTGGTTCAGTGGTGAAGCCCAGGATGCCCTTGAGTTTACCCTCCGCAGCTTCTTTAAAGGCAGCGTTTAACTCTTCAGTAGAGGTTGGTTTTTCAACTTCAGCAACGAAATCAACTACCGAAACAGTAGGGGTCGGGACGCGAAGAGACATACCGTCGAATTTACCCTTAAGGTCGGGAATGACAAGTGCAAGAGCTTTAGCTGCGCCAGTGGTAGTAGGAACGATATTAAGTCCCGCAGCGCGTGCTCTACGTAAGTCTTTATGAGCTAAATCGAGTATGCGTTGATCGTTGGTGTAGGAGTGAATGGTGTTCATTAAGCCACGTACGATCTTAAATTTATCATGCACTACTTTTGCAGCTGGAGCTAAACAGTTTGTAGTGCAGGATGCGTTAGAAATGATGTGGTGTTTAGAGGGATCATAGAGATCATCATTAACACCAATTACTACTGTGATATCTTCATTCTTTGCCGGGGCAGAAATAATGACTTTTTTCGCTCCACCTTGCTCAATGTGAACTTTCGCACCCGGCTTGCCTTTTTCGGGATCTCCTTTAGCATCGGTAAACTGGCCGGTTGATTCAATTACAATATCAACCCCAAGGTCTTTCCAGGGCAGTTTGCCGGGATCTTTTTCGGCAAAAACTTTAATGGTTTTTCCGTTAATCACAAGATTACCATCTTTTACCTCTACGGTTCCAGGGAAAATCCCATAATTGGAATCGTATTTAAACAAATGAGCATTGGTTTCTGGAGAGAATAAATCATTAATCGCAACTACTTCTAAATCTTTACCATGGTAGTCCATGATAGCTTTTAATACTTGACGTCCGATACGTCCAAAACCATTAATACCAATTTTAGTAGCCATAAAAGATTCTCCTTTGTGAATTGATGAATTTTTAAAATTGCTATAATCCTTAATATTATAACCTATTTTTTTCGCTTAATGGTCCTGTTCTTTCCTGATAAATATCAATGATGACCTTGCCAAGTTTTTCATCGTCATGGCGCCAAGGGTATTTTTTATTGACAAGATCAGTACAATAAATGGCGTATTCTTCTTGAAGATCAGGATCAATGAGAACCCATTCAGCTGAGCCGGTGGAAGGGGGGAGAGTATAGGAAAAGTTATTATTACAAATGATCAGGTCAAATATCTCTTTACCTGTATATGCTTCGAGAGCTTGGATGTGATCTCTACAAGAGTAATGTTCGGTTTCACCAGGTTGAGTAGTGATATTACAGATAAGTATTTTTAAAGCTTGAGAAGCGCGAATTGCTTGAACAATATCTCGAACAAGGAGAGGCGGCAAGATGCTGGTATATAAGCTGCCTGGTCCAACAATAATGATTTCAGCGCTGAGAATTGCTTGGATAACTTTAGGATAAGCTGGTGGGTTTTCTGGTTCTAGCCAAAGATGCCGAATTTTTCCTGCTGTTTGTGTGATGCGGCTTTCACCTTTAATTCGGATTGATCCATTAGAGAACGGTTGTGTTTTATCTGCAACCAATTTTACATCATGAAGTGTAGCGGGAAGGACTTGACCGGAAATAGAAAGGACTTTGGCTGATTCTTCTACTGCTGATTCAAAACTGCCGGTAATTTCTGCCAACGCACTGATGAACAAGTTGCCAAAGGAATGTCCATCTAAACCTTTAACATCGCTTGAAAAGCGATACTGAAACAATTGAGAAAGTAGTGCTTCGTCATTAGAAAGCGCAGCTAAACAATTACGGATGTCGCCGGGAGGTAGAATGCCAAAGGATTCGCGTAAAATGCCGGAAGAACCACCATCATCGGCTACAGTAACAACCGCGGTAATATTTGAAGAGTAAGTCTTTAAGCTACGCAAAAGGGTTGAAAGACCATGACCCCCTCCAATAGCAACAATTTTAGGACCGCGTTGGCGGCGACGGTGACTCATGACGGCATCTACAATTGATGGCTGGCCGGGTTGCTTAAATGGGGCTAGTAAGGTTACATTAAGACCGAAAATACCAGCTAATAATAAAGTTAAACCTATACCTCCAAAGATGATTGCACGCAATGTTCGATCCATAAAACGTAGAGAAAGGGTCGAAAGTATTGGCAACCACCAAGTGTCTGGAGCAGTTCGGTAAAAATCAAGTACGAAAACAGCAAAGCCAATCCCCAATAAGGAAACACCAACGAATATTAAACCCAACCAGCGCTTTACCCCCATGCCTGGGATAAACCATCTAAGATAATTTTTAATCTTCCTTATGATTGTTGGTTTTTGAGAAAAATTATTTTGGGTTGGGTTCACACAAAAAATTATACTCTGAATTTGAAAGCGATTCTGCGATTTTAAGGTTATTCTCATCTTGAATATTGAACCATGATGATGCTCTCAAGTTTGGTGTGCAATAATGAGCTTGTTTGAATATGCATATATGATAAAATAATGCTCTAAATTACTTTTTGTCTGATCATTATTTTTATGCATGCAAAATTAAGCAATAAAAAATGGATCATCAAAGATCCCGTACCTCCAGATGTTTTACCCGAGTTAATGCATTACCATCCTCTAATGCAGCGATTATTATATCATCGGGGCTGCACTACAAAGGAAATGGCTGAAGCCTATATTGCAAGAGAATGCTTGCATGATACATCGCCTTTTTTAATTTCAGATATGGAAAAAGCGGTGGATCGGATTTTGTTCGGTATTAAATCGAAAGAGAAAATAGCAATTTACGGGGATTATGATGCAGATGGCGTTACAAGTGTTGCTCTATTATTTAGTGCTCTTAAAGCATTAGATGCTGATGTGATCTGTTATATCCCTGACCGATTTGAGGAAGGATATGGAATCAATATTCAAGCTTTGGATAAAATGAAGGATCAAGGGATAAAGCTGATTATTACAGTGGATAATGGAATAAGATCACTCGATGAAGTAGAATATGCCACAAATAAGCTGAACATAGATGTGATTGTAACAGATCACCATCACCCTTTACAGGATACTCCAAGAGCCATTGCTGTGATAGATCCTAAAAAAGAAGGAGATAGATATCCATACAAAGATTTAGCTGGGGTTGGTGTTGCCTATAAACTATTGGAAGCTTTGCAGATATGTCTTCAAAAACAACGTTATAATGCAGATATAGCACAGGATTTAGGCAATGCTTTATTAGAATATGTAGCTTTAGGCACGGTTGCGGATGTTGTACCGCTTGTAGGTGAGAACCGTTTTTTGGTATATAAGGGATTGGATAGTATTAATTGCACACAAAAGGTGGGTTTGAATGCATTAATGAATGTATCAAAGCTAAAAAAGGGGAGCATTTCAGCATACAGTTTGGGATTTATACTTGGACCTCGTATAAATGCTGCTGGAAGAATAGAAAATGCCCACGAGGCATTGCACCTTTTGCTTGAGGAAGATGAGTTCACTGCTTTGGAATTGGCTGGGCGCTTGGAGGAGAAAAATACCGTTCGGAAGTTGTTGACCGATGAGATGGTGAGTCAAGCAGAAGATCTTATTATGGATGATTTGGAAAAAGCTCCTATAATTTTTGTTTATCGGGAGGGGTTCAACAGCGGATTAGTTGGATTAGCGGCAGCAAAACTGGTTGAAAAGTACTACTGTCCAGTTATTGTGGGTGAAATGAAGGATGATTACTTGCGGGCTTCCTGCCGCAGTATAGCAGGATTTCACATTACTAAGGCACTAGATGAATGCATGGATTTATTAGTAAGACATGGAGGTCATGCTTCTGCAGCAGGTTTTACTGCCCATAAAGATAAAATAAGAGAATTGAAAGAGAGATTACAATTCATAGCGAAACGCGAGTTGTCTTCAGTTGATCTCATTCCGCGCGTTTATGTAGATGAAGAAATTGATTTATCTACATTATCACCTAGGGTTTTAAGCGAGTATTATCATATGGTTAAAATTCTTGAACCAACAGGACAGCAAAATGAGGAAGCATTGTTTTTATCAACTAATGTACCAATTAAAAAACGTAGGATTTTTGGGGATAATAATTTACGGTTGACGATAAAATGCAATTCATGGGTGATGGACGCTGTGGGATTCGGAATGGCAGACAGTATAGGTGAGGATGATAATACTTGCGACATGGTTTATACAATTGGTGTGGATCATTATCATCAAAGCCTATATCTAAAAATAAAAGATATTCGCCCTTCAACCTTGTAATGATTATCTAAGCTTTATGGGATTTTTGCTTTAGGTAGTTCTTAAACAATTCAATCCATGGTGTATTTATTTTTCAAGCTCTTGATTTAATAAATGCCAAGCTTGTATAAATTGGGCATTTTGTGCTGGAAGTCTTGTGCTGATACGGATGTATTCAGGGCACCCGAAGGATGTACAATCGCGGACGTGAAAACCTCTTTGAAGCAGTTTTTTCCAATATAGTCCGGCATTATAAGGTGATACATTAATCAGAAAATAGTGGGTAGCTGATGGTGTAAGGTTTGCTCCGATTTGAAGCAGGTTTTGTTTAAAATCTATAGTATCGTTCTTTAGCTTTCTAATAGTGTCTTGAGTGTAAGAAAGATCTTCAATAGCTGCCATTGCTGCTATTTGAGCGACGCTATTAACTGACCAAGGTGGTTGAATAGACTGTAATTCTTGAACAGTTTGTCTATCTGCAAGCAAATAACCAACTCGTAAGCCCGCCAATGCGAAATCTTTTGTCATAGAACGCAGATGAATGATATTTTCTGATAAAGGGGGAAAAAAAGGAGATTCGCTAACAAAGGCACGGTAGGATTCGTCTAGAATGAAGGTAATATCGGGGTTTGCCGATGCAAGATGATGGATTTCATGATCTGAAATTCTATAACCAGTGGGATTATTAGGATTGCATAGAATAGCTATTTGAGGCTTTTTAATCTTTAGAGTTTGATTAATAGAATCCAAATCAACAATGAAAAATGGTGGTTGGGCATCCCATGTGAATAAAGAAGCTTTAACTGCTCTTGCTGCCCTTTCATACTCTCCAAAAGTGGGAGAAACGATTAACACCTTTTTTCTGCGCCAAAGTTTATGAGCTAATAACCAAATTAACTCTGCTGCACCATTGCCTATCAGCACTTGGTCAGGGTGAACCTGATTTTTTAATGCAAGCAAATCTTTTAATTGATACACACTTGGATCTGGATAACTGGATATATCCAAATTTCTTATAGCTTCTATTACTTTGGGGCTGACAGGATAGGGATTTATATTAACACTAAAATCTTGAATTATTTGCGGATTTATCTTTAAGGCATTAAGCAATTGATGGTTTATGCTTCCGTGTTGATGTAAAATTTTCAGGGATATATTATTCTCCAATGGATAAAAATGCCAATGA
>DAOUFY010000174.1:0-32817 GCA_034429745.1 Anaerolineales bacterium | reverse complement strand
CCCATATGGGTATGGCTCTGTAAATATTATATCCTAACAAACGATTTTGTCAAGGAGTTCATAGAGAAATGGACAATAATAATCATCATCATGAAGCCCATCGTAATCATACAATAGAGCATCATTCCCATGTGCACGATCATCGCGACTCAATTCATCGGCTGAAGACGGTTGAAGGACATCTGCGCGGTATTCAGCGTATGCTTGAAGAGGATGCCTATTGTATAGATATTATTCGTCAAATTCAAGCAGTTCAAGCTGCGTTGAATAAAGTTAGTGTCGCCATTCTTAACCAGCATCTCAACACTTGTGTAATCACTGCCATTCAAAGTGAAAACCAAGCCGAAAGAGAGCGGGTTATCAAGGAGATTGCTGAAGTATTTGAAGTATCTCAGAAAGGAGGTTAATGATGATTACTGTTACCTATACTATCCCAAACATTTCTTGCATGCATTGTATCCGAACCATCAAAAGTGAGCTTATGGATATCGAAGGTGTCCAGAATGTTGAAGGTGATTTGGAGAATAAAAAGGTTACGATAGATTATTCTGACCCCGCGGATGAAGAGAAACTGCGTTCTCTTTTAAGCGAAATTCACTATCCACCAAAATAGAAACTTATTTCTAGGGAAAGGATGGCTTATGGAAGAAATAAAGCGAATCACTTTGCCAATCAAAGGGATGACCTGCGCTAATTGCGTAGCTACGGTGGAAAGAAATATTAAAAAAGCGCCGGGAGTAAAAACTGTCAGTGTAAATCTTTCTACTGAAAGAGCAATGGTTGAAATGGAACCTCATCAATCTGGCTTAAATGCTGTAATTGAACGGGTACAGCGGGCTGGTTATGATGTTGTTGTGAATGAGAGCCGATTTTTCATTTCAGGCTTAAGCGAGGATAATGATGCGCGGCGCTTGGAAAAATCCATCTCTTCATTGGAAGGTGTCTTATCTGTGAGTCTGAATGTAGGGACTGGGATAGCTATTGTACGGTTTATCCCTACAATGCTCAGTGAAAAAGACATCATCCATAATATTACGGAACAAGGGTTTAAGGGTGTATTGAAAGAAGAAGATGGCATGTTGGACGCCGAAAGCCAAGCTAGGCAAGCCGAAATTGCCCAAAGTAAACGTCTCGTGATCTTGGGCGCTGTATTTACCCTGCCGCTCTTTGTTTTAGCTATGGGGAGCGACTTTGGCTTATTGCCAATGGAATGGATGGAAGCTGCTTGGTTAAAATGGCTGATGTTTGCATTGGCAACCCCGGTTCAATTTATTGTTGGTTGGCAATATTATAAAGGAGCGTATCATGCTTTGCGCAATGGCACGGCAAACATGGACGTGTTAGTGGCTTTGGGCTCGTCTGCTGCATATTTTATCTCAGTTGCGATCACTATTGGTTTGCTTGAAGGACATGTCTATTATGAGACAGCCGCCGTGATCATCACCTTAATTAAATTGGGCAAATTTTTAGAAGCGCGTGCTAAAGGACGGACGAGTGAAGCGATAAAAAAACTCATGGGTTTGCAGCCAAAAACAGCCCATGTAATTCGTGATGGCAAGGAAATAGAACTTCCAATAGAGAATGTGCTTGTGGATGATGTTCTTCTCATTCGACCTGGAGAGAGGATACCTGTAGATGGTATTGTACTTGAAGGGCACTCTGCTGTGGATGAATCGATGTTAACTGGTGAATCCCTCCCTCTGGAAAAACAACCGGGTTCGGAAGTGATAGGCGGGACAGTAAATACCCAAGGCTTATTGAAAATTAGAGCAAACAAAGTAGGCAAGGATACGGTATTAGCTCAAATTATCCGTTTAGTGGAAGAAGCCCAAACCAGTAAGGCACCGATACAAAAGTTAGCAGATCGGGTAGCTGCTGTTTTTGTCCCTATTGTGATGGTGATTGCCGTAATCACTTTTTGCGTTTGGTATTTCTTTGTACCTTTGCATGCAACATCTGCTGATAATTCAGTTTTCATACGGGCATTGATGAACATGGTGGCGGTGCTCGTCGTTGCTTGTCCTTGCGCGATGGGGCTTGCTACACCTACTGCGATTATGGTAGCTAGCGGTCGTGGGGCTGAACAAGGCGTTCTCTTCAAATCAAGTGAAGCCATAGAACGCGCGGCTCGGGTTGATACAGTTGTATTGGATAAAACAGGTACGGTAACACTAGGCAAGCCAACGGTTACAGATGTTATAGCTTTCGATTCGCGTTCATCTGATGAACTTCTCAAAATTGCAGCTTCTGCAGAAAGGGGAAGTGAGCACCCCCTAGGAGCAGCAGTTGTAGCTGAAGCTCAAGCTAGAGGATTATCGTTAAGTGAACCAACAGATTTCAGGGCTGAGGTAAGCCAAGGGATTCAAGCGGTAGTTGAAGGCAAGCAAGTTCGTATTGGCAGCGTAGCCTACATGAAAGAGTTGGGTTATTCTTGGAATGGAAATGCGGAAATTATCCAGCAGTTGCAAGAAAAGGGAAAGACAACGATGTTCATCGCCATAGATCAAGCTATTGCTGGGGTTATTGCTTTAGCGGATGTGCTGAAACCGGAATCTCGTCAAGCAGTTCAAGCTATGCGTAATTTGGGCTTATCCGTAGTTATGATAAGCGGAGATAACCGCAAAACTGCTTTAGCAATTGCCAAAGAGGTTGGTATTGATAATGTTTTAGCTGAAGTCCTAGCGGCAGAAAAAGCAGAACAAGTGAAAAAACTGCAGCAGGAGGGCAGAGTTGTTGCAATGGTCGGGGATGGGATCAACGATGCTCCGGCGTTAAGTCAGGCAGATGTCGGGATTGCCTTGGGCACAGGAACGGATATTGCCATGGCTTCTGCGCCTATCGTGTTAATGAGTGGGGATTTAAACGGTGTGCCCCGAACAATCTTGCTTGCCCGCCATACCCTGAGAACGATTAAACAAAATCTCTTTTGGGCGTTCTTTTATAATGTCATACTGATCCCTGTTGCTGCTATCGGTTGGTTGAAACCCATGCTGGCAGCCGCAGCAATGGCTTTCAGCAGTGTGTTTGTGGTATCCAATAGTTTAAGGCTGCGCAATCAATAAGATTCAGTTGTAAGATTTTGTAGTATAATAGCAGCGGTTAGTGATTTTTATAATGCACTAACCGCTGTTTTCTGAATCTCTTGCGAATAAAGGATTTCCCCTATTAATGGCGATAAACGATCATCCCAAAGAAATATCGGACCAATTAACCCGCATTCTACTGCCGGCAGATGTCATTGAGCTGCGCGTAAGCACTTTAGCGCGTCAGATATCACAAGATTATGCAGATGTTGATCAGCTATACATCGTTGGCATCCTAAAAGGGGCGTTTATTTTCCTTGCAGATCTTTCACGGCAGCTTACTATCCCTCATGTGGTTGATTTTATGGCGCTTTCTTCGTATGGAATGAAAGCAACCCAATCAGGCGCGGTGCGCATCATTATGGATTTGCGTGAGAGCATTGAGGGAAAGCATGTCCTTATTGTAGAGGATATTTTAGACAGCGGCAACACACTCAATTATTTAATCAACCTGCTTAAGGATCGTCAGCCGGCTTCATTGCGGACATGTGTTTTTTTGCATAAGACAGTCCGTTCTTCTGCTGCCCCTATTGACTATTTGGGTTTTGAGATCCCGGATGTATGGGTGGTAGGGTACGGTTTAGATTATGCTGATACCTTCCGTACCCTTCCTTATGTAGCTGAATTGAACCGCAGTCTTCTCACCTAATGCTCGCGGCTAGAACATCCAACTGTTAACTAGATCAATTGCCTCCGGTTTTGGACGTAAGCGATCTTCACTTAAGCGATTAAGCGGTGTATCCTCCGGTAGATCATAAAGATCCGTCAATGTGGGCTGATTAGGGTTAAGGTAAATCAAGCCGGTGAGCAGATAGTTTTGGTCGCTGGCTTCAGAAAGCAAGCGATGAGCTTCCACGAGGTTGGTAGGGTCGTAATCTCTGCCTAGCTTTTTAATGACAATTACCGAGCCATCGTGAAGGACTACTTCCTTGATTGCGCCGGGTTCAAATTCTCCCTCAATCATAATCTCTTCGCGATGAGGAATGTAGGTAATATCATGCAGTAAGGCTTGATGTGTCTTAGCCCAATTGTACGAATGAAGCGAAGATTCATCGTTATTGAAAGTTACACACGGGCTGATGATATCCAGCACGGCTAAGCCGCGGTGGCTGAAAGCAGCTTTGAGCAGAGATTTCACTTGTTTAACGTCACCGGCGAATGAACGAGCAACAAAAGAAGCCCCGCCGATAAGTGCTTCTGTGCAAATGTCAATGGGCATATAAGGGTTTACACCTTGCCGTTTGAGCGTTAACCCCTTTTCAGCAGTTGCAGAAAATTGGCCCTTGGTTAACCCATACACACCGTTATTGGCAACAATGTATATGAGATTAGGATTTCGACGAGTGATGTGTTTAAATTGACCCATGCCGATGCTGGCAGTGTCTCCATCACCGCTCATTCCTAAACCTTTAAGAGAAGTATCAGCAAAAAGGGCACCGGTTGCAACCGGTGGCATTCTTCCGTGCAATCCATTGAAGCCAAAAGACCGTTCAAGAAAGTAGGTAGGGCATTTGCTGGAACAACCGATACCGCTGAATTTTACAATTTCCTCTGGCCGAATATTCATTTCATAAGCCACAGCAATTATCTGATTGGCAATGGAATTATGGCCGCAGCCTTGACAAAGTGAGGAAGGCGCACCGCGATAATCAGCTTTAGTTAGTCCTATTTCATTCACTTCAGTAGTCATAGTTGATTCTCCTTATTGAGAATTGCGTTTTTTACCCATGCTGCCGTAAGAGGAAGGCCGTCAATATGGCATACGGAGAATAATTTGTTGGCATGCTGCGGCATATCAATAATGAGCAGCTGATACATTTGTCCGTCGCGGTTTAGTTCGACGACGTAATTTTTTTCGTGCTGCTGAATAAATTCATTAACCAGCGGATGAAACGGAACAGCTCTGATGCGCATGTAATCGCTAGCTATGCCTTTTTCCGTATAAAGCTGATGGCGTGCTTCTTCGACCGCAGCATGAGCAGTACCAAAAGTGATAATCCCGATTTTATTTCCCTTACCCATTTCGTTGATGATAGGAGGAGGCAAGAAGGGGCGGCTGCCTTCAATTTTCTTTTTAATGCGGTTTAACATTCTCTCCCACACAACATCTGATTCAGTATAACGGGCATACTCGTTATGGCCTGTTCCGCGGTTCATATATGGGGCAGCGGGATGGCGGTTGCCGGGTACGGTACGATAGGGAATGCCGTCTCCGTCAACATCGAGGTAACGTCCCCATTGGCTTTTCAGTTCTTCAAGGTCTTTTTCCCACAGCACTTTGCCGCGATCCATCGGTTGATTGGGGTATTCAAAAGGTTTGGTCATCCAGTACTGCATGCCCAAATCCAAATCACTCATGACGATGATAGGGGTTTGAAAACGTTCGGCGTAATCAAAAGCGCGCCAGCCGAATTCAAAGCATTCGTGCGGATCATGGGGAAGCAGGATGATGTTGTCTGTATCTCCATGTCCGAGGAAGTATATAAAGGTTAAATCTCCTTGAGAGGTGCGAGTTGGCAAGCCTGTGCTTGGGCCTACGCGGGCAATATCCCAGACAACAAGTGGAACTTCAGTATAGTAGGCTAAACCGATGAATTCTGCCATTAGGCTTAAGCCGGGCCCTGAAGTAGAGGTCATTGCGCGCAATCCTGCCCAGCCGGCCCCGATTGCCATGCCAACTGCAGCAATTTCATCTTCGGCTTGAATGACAGCGCAAGTATTTTTACCGCTTACAGGATCTTTGCGCAGTCTTGGAAGGTAATATGATAATTCTTCTGCCAAGGTAGATGCAGGAGTAATTGGATACCAGCTGACAAATTGAACACCGCCGAAAAGAGCTCCTAAAGCAGCAGCTGTGTTTCCTTCTGCTAAAATATATCCTTCGGTTTTTGACATTGGCTCGATGAAATAGGGGTCTTTCTTTTCTAAATGCTCGGCTGCCCATTCGGCAGCAGCTTGAATGATGCCGTAATTTAACTCAATTGCCGAGGTTTTTCCTTTGAAGTGAAACTCAACAGCTTTCCGAATTTTTGCTAGATCAATACCTAGCATCTGAGCAACGATGCCAACATAAACCATATTAGCTGCATAGCTTTTCAGTCCGCTAGGTACATTAACTTGTTTGATGAGCTGTTTAACAGGCATTTCATAAGTGATGATATCTTTTCTTTCAATAGGTATGCCTATGTCCTGATCGTAAAATAACACTCCGTTAGGCACAAGCTGTTGAATGTCTTGAACAAAACTGTCGCTGTTCATGGCTACAACAATTTCATGTTCGGCGCGACGGGCTAAAAACCCATCTTTGCTAACTCGGATAGTGTACCAAGTAGGCTGTCCTTGAATGTTGGATGGAAATAAGTTTTTTCCGGAAACCGGAACCCCCATGCGAAAAATTGCCCGCAAGAGGGTTAAATTTGAAGTCGCGCTCCCCGACCCATTGCGGGTGCCAATGGTGATTGAAAAGTCATTGACAATACGCTGGGGAGGCTGCTGTTCTTCCTCAGAAGAGGTTGGTGATTTTTGCATAAATATGCTCCTTCCGTAGAGGTTTTAATTTCTTTTGAATAAAGAATAAAGAAATGTGAAACCGTTTTATTTTACGTTGATTATATATAGCGGTTAAAAAGGCGTCAAGCTTTTTAGGGTATGTTTTTAAGATGCGGGCGAAATATCCATGTGAAGAGTGCCAATAGGCTTAACATTAAGCCACTGAGAAACACTGCACTGTGTTCTCCCCATTTTTCTGCCCAACTGCCTAAAACGAGCGAGCCTAATGGCATGAAACCAAAAAACACCAAAGAAAATATACTCATCACTCGCCCGCGAAGCTGCTCTTCCAGAAGAGACTGAACGATAGCATTGCTTGTGTTGACCGAAAGCATGAAGCTGATGCCCGTTGCGAGCATAACAAGCACCGATAACGTTACCCAAGGGGAAAATGTGAGCAGGAATAGCGTAATGGGTAAGGTAGATAGCCCGATCAGCCATAGCTTGCCTTTTATGTTACGATGAGATAGCGTTGCG
This sequence comes from Anaerolineales bacterium, assembly GCA_034429745.1. Classification (GTDB taxonomy): domain Bacteria; phylum Chloroflexota; class Anaerolineae; order Anaerolineales; family DRKV01; genus JBAXBF01. The sequence goes on along the minus strand of DAOUFY010000174.1, from coordinate 25,708 downwards.
ATGATCATAGCGCCAAGTACAGCTCCCAATCCGCGGCTTGAGAGGAGCAAGCCATTGAGCTTCGCGTCTCCGCCCATTACTTTTACTGCCCAAGCAGGAATTAAAGCCACCATTCCCCCGGCGAAAAAACTAACAAAAGCTAAGTTAAAAAGCACCATTCGTATGGTATCATGGTGCAAGGCATAATTCAATCCTTCTTTTGCTTCTCCAAATACAGATTTTGAAGAATTGGATCGGGTCGGCTTGGAGAGTTTCATCATCAAAAGTGCAAGGATCACTGCAAGAAAGGATAAGCCATTGATAAGAAAACACCAGCTAGCTCCCAGCCACCCATAGACCAGCCCGGCGATTCCAGGTCCAAAGATAGCAGCTCCGTTGAACATCATCGAGTTAATCGCAATCGCATTAGTCAGTGATTCTTTATCAACCAATTCTGAAACAAAAGCCAAGCGGGTTGGGGCATCGAAGGCATTCGCGATGCCTAGTAAAAAGGAAAGAACAACGATATGCCAAGGAAGAATCGTATTAGTTACAACGAGTGCCACTAGGATAAACGCCAGCAGCATCATGACGCTTTGGGTGATAATCAATAGTTGCCGGCGCGACATACGATCAGCAACTACCCCGCCGAAAAGCATAAAGATCCATGATGGCATGCCGTTGGCGAAACTGACAATGCCCAAATAAGCGGCTGAGTGGGTCAGCTGATATACTAAATAACCTTGAGCGGTAGTCTGCATCCACGTTCCGGTGAGGGATATTAATTGTCCGTAAAACCAGAGACGGTAGTTGGGGTGTCGGAGTGCTAAGAAAGTATGGCGGAAATGTTCTCTAATATTCACTTTACTAATTTCTATGAAAAATCTAATAGACCTCTGCTTGCAAGTAGGCTATTATACCATAATAGAATAATTTTTGATAAAATGAAGCAACAAGAATAATCATTGGGGATATGATGAAAACAAACAATGCTTACCAACGAACGCAAATTGATGGGGCGTTTTTGAGTGATGATAACGTCTTAGCTATGATTCTAAACAGCAATGAATCACATAAGGGGGATTCATCCGAAAACGAAGAGGAAAAGAACAAAATTCCTGCTGAACTGCCCATCTTGCCTTTGCGCGGCTTAGTGATATACCCTGAAACTGTTGTACCATTGACTATTGGTCAACCGCGCTCTGTGCGCTTAATTGAGGAAGTTGTAGAAACTGAAGATCGTCTTGTAGGGTTAGTGGCATCCAAAAACCCAGACGCAGAAGTACCAGAAGAAAAGGATTTATATTCCATCGGCACTGTATCTATAATTCATCGTTTATTCCGCGCCCCAGATGGGACAATTCGCTTGCTTGTGCAGGGGTTGGCTCGTTTTCGGATTGTGGAATTTGTACAGCAGGAGCCTTACTTAAAGGCAAAAATTGAGCTGATTCCAGAAACTCAAGAAGAAGGATTGGAAATTGAGGCATTAGCTCGCAATGCCCGCGATCAGTTTGGGCATATTGCTGAAATGGTGCCTTCTATTCCGCGCGAGCTAGTTACTTCTATCATGAGCTTGGAACAGCCTTTGCAGACAGTTTATACCATAGCCAATTTTCAGCGAATGGACCTCGAGAGTGCCCAAGCTATTCTGGAAACAGATTCAGTTTTAGAGAAATTAAAAAAACTCATCACTATTCTTACTCGCGAGGTGCAGCTTTTGGAAATTGGCCAAAAAATCCAAAATGAAGCTCGCTCTGAGATTGAAAAGGTTCAGCGCGATTATTTCCTTAGGGAGCAGATCAAAGCTATCCAACGCGAGCTTGGCGAGGGTGATGAGCAATCCACCGAAATAGAAGAATTTCGCCAAAAGATTCAAGCAGCTGCTATGCCGGAAGAAGCTGAAAAGCAAGCTTTGCGTGAGCTTGATCGGATGGCAAAATTGCCCAACTCAGCTGCAGAATATGGTGTTATCCGCACCTATTTGGACTGGTTGGTTTCTTTGCCTTGGTCAAAGACGACAACCGATAATCTTGATATCGAACACGCCCGTAAGGTGCTGAACGAGGATCACTATGGGCTTGAGGATGTCAAAGATCGTATTATTGAATACTTGGCAGTACGTAAGATGCGCATGGAACGCCAAAAAGAATTGGAAAAACAAGATAGCCAAGACAGTATCCGCCGGGTGCGGGAAGGGGTAATCCTTTGCTTTATTGGTCCGCCGGGGGTTGGAAAAACCTCTCTTGGGCGTTCGATTGCAAGGGCAATGGGACGCGAATTTGTGCGTATGTCCTTAGGTGGAATACGGGATGAGGCTGAAATCCGCGGTCATCGCCGCACGTACATAGGTGCTATGCCGGGGCGAATCTTACAGTCGTTGCGCCGCTTGGAGTCACGCAATCCGGTGTTTATGCTCGATGAAGTAGATAAGCTAGTCTTTGATTATCACGGTGATCCGGCTTCAGCTCTGCTTGAAGTGCTGGATCCCGAGCAGAATGCGGAATTTCGCGATCATTATATTGAAGTAGCTTTTGATCTTTCACAAGTTATGTTTATTGCTACAGCTAATACTCTAGAATCAATTCCTGCGCCATTGCTTGACCGGATGGAAATTATTCACATTTCCGGCTACACCGAGAAAGAAAAGATTGCCATTGCTGAGGGCTACTTAATTCCGCGTCAAATACGCGAAAATGGGTTAAAGAAGCGCGAGATAAAATTTACCCCTGAAGCTTTGCAGACGATCATTCGCTCGTACACCCGAGAAGCAGGCGTGCGCAATATGGAGCGCGAAATAGGAGCAGTGTGCCGTAAGGTGGTTACTCAGATTGCTGAAGGAAAGATCAAGTCGGCTACGATCACGCCTAAAAAAGTGCATGAGTTTCTTGGCAGGCCGCGGCACTTCGGTACAGAGGAGATTGCCTCGCGTACTTCAATTCCTGGTGTTGCCACCGGCTTAGCGTGGACGCCGGTTGGAGGTGATGTGCTATTTATCGAGGCAACCCGCATGCCGGGCAGCAAAGAATTTCAACTGACCGGCTCATTAGGCAATGTGATGCAGGAGTCGGCTCGTACAGCTCTGGCTTATGTGCGTTCCCGCGCCGAAGCTTTGGGTTTGGAAAAAGATTTCTTTGAGAAGTACGATTTTCACCTGCACATTCCAGCCGGCGCGACTCCGAAGGATGGACCATCGGCAGGTGTTACCATTGCTACAGCTTTGGTCTCTCTTATTTCCGGCAGACCTGTTAGGAATGATGTGGGAATGACGGGAGAGATCACTTTACGCGGACAGGTATTGCCGGTAGGCGGGATAAAAGAGAAAGTGCTGGCTGCTCACCGCATGGGATTGAAAACAGTCATTCTGCCTAAACGCAATCAAGCAGATTTAGAAGATTTGCCCGAAGAGGTGGTGAAAGCTATTCATTTTGTTTTCGCCGATACGGTTGATGACGTGCTGAAAGCAGCGCTTACTTCGGTGGATAAAGAAAAGAAAAAACGACAGCGCAAACCTTTGCAAACTAAAGATAAAAACAGTTCTGAATCACAACCGCTACCTCTGTCAGATACTGATGGGAAAAGGAAAAAATATCCAGTGCCGGTTGGCAATGAAACTGAGCAAGAAGGGTTAGTCATCCATTAATCGAATGATTTGATGGAAGAATAGGAAATCATTCCTTATTCTTCCATCAATAAGCCCCATTCGCGGTAAGCTTCCTCTAACTCTACCTGACAACGCTCATAACGCTCTCCTAGCTGATGTAAGGCTTCGTAATCTGTTGGGGGATGGGCAAGGGCTTCTTCTAGCTCTTGCTGTTCAGCTTCCAGCTTTTCTATTGCAGCTTCAATTTCTTCGAGCCGTTCTTGCTTTTTTCGCGAGATAGAAAGCTGTCGGTTTTTTCTAGCTTTTTGCAGTCGGTAGTCTTTTTTCTCTTGTGATTGAGCAGCAAAATATATCGTTTGTGTTCTGCTTAGTGAATCCTCATGCTGCAGGTATTCTTGATAGCTGCCATTGAACACTTCGAGTTTTGGTATGGAATGATCAGCAGAGGGTTTGATTTCCCAGAGTTGAGTTGCAAGCAGATTGATCAAGAACCGATCGTGCGATACAAGGAGCAGGGTGCCTGTGTATTCGGCTAGGATGGCTTGCAAGAGTTCTTGGGAAGGTATATCAAGATGATTTGTGGGTTCATCCAGCAACAGGAAATTTGGTTCGGCTAGCATAAGTTTAGAAAGCACCAACCTGCTCCTTTCTCCGCCCGATAAAACTTTAATCGGTTTATAGACATCATCCCCAATAAATAAAAAGCGAGCTAAGTGTTTTCGAATTTGTAGGTTAGACCAGTCGGGTTTTACCTTGCTGATTTCTTCCAGTAAAGAACAATCGGGGTCAAGATCTTCATGGGTTTGGGCAAAATATCCTATTTGAAGGCTTGCACCTAACTGCACTTCGCCTTCTAAAGGAGGAAGTTGCTGCAGAATTGTTTTAAGGAAGGTGGATTTTCCTGTTCCATTAGCCCCGAGGATGGCAGCACATTCTTTTCGGCGCAGCAGCAAATTTTCAGCATAAAAGAGTGGTTTATTGGGATAACCGACAACAACGCGTTGGGCGCGTAAAACGATATCTCCACTTCGGGATTGAGGTTTCACCTGTAAATGAAATGGATGCGGTTGGCGATCATCTTGCGGTGGAGTTAAAGCTCTCAGCCGGCGTTCTGCTTCCTCGACACTCATCATGCTTTGCGAGGTGTTCACTTGTTGGGACACTTGCAGCCAATTTTTTTGCTGAAATGCTGTCCACCCTAATTGCTCAATAGCTTCAATTTGACGGCTCAGACGGCGCAATTTCCCTTTTGCTTGGGTAGTATTTTGGGCTGCGATGTTACGGCGAACATATGCCAATTCTTTTTCCATCCGTTCTTTTTCTGCTTTGAAACTATTTTGCCTGAATTGCCAACGCAGTTCGCGTTGTTCCAAATAGGCACTGTAGTTTCCGTGATACACTTCGATGTGATCAGGAAACATATCCCAGATTACATTGCATACCTTATCAAGAAAATAGCGATCATGCGAGACTAGCAGCAATGCCCCTTTCCAACGATTGAGAAAATCCTCCAGCCATTGAACGGCTTGGATATCCAAATGGTTGGTTGGCTCATCCAGAATAAGCAAAGAAGGGTTCAACAGCAAAAGATAGGCTAACATAGCCCGCGTGAGCTGCCCACTGGAGAGGTGCGCTAAAGGCGTGGAATAATCCTGTTCGCTGAAGCCCAGCCCTTGAAGCACTTGACGGGTTTGGTAAAGATAGTCATAACCGCCGCGTGCTTCAAAAATATGCTGCAGGTTGCTGTATTTTTCAAGCCATGATTCTGTGTGGTAAATAGCGGGCTGATTTTCTAACTGTTTTGCTAGTGTGGAAAGCTCTTGTTCAATGGAAAGCAGCTCTTGGGATGCACTAAGGCAGTAATCCCATAAAGTTGTAGAAAGAGAAATACTGATTCCAAATCCCGATACCGAAGCAGAAAGAGAACGAGTCTGAGCCTCTGAATCTGAAAATCTTTCTTGAGGCAGATAGCCGATGCTAAAATTGCGGGCGCGTTGAATTTTGCCGCTCGTTGGTGCTTCTTCTCCAATAAGCAGCTTTAATAGGGTTGTTTTGCCAATGCCATTGGCACCCAAAAGGGCAATCCGAGCTTGAGGAGGAATACTTAAAGAAATTCCCTGAAGAATATCCTCTTGCCCATAAGATTTCCATAATTCTGTAGCGCTGATTAAAGACATAGCTTAAAAGTTGATGAATATATCAAGTGCTTATTTTACCTTAAGAAAAGCCTATGGTATAATCAGTTTTGAGGTTAGTAAAACAGATGAAAAACAAGAATAGCATATTGAGCATCGTTATCAGCGGTGTCATCCTGTTTGCAGGATTAGTCATTGCGGTTGTGGTGTTTTTTGTAGTCCAAAATGTGGTGAAAAGCTGGGGAGTAACCAAGCTGCCGGGCGTGGCTATTCAAGAGCAGTCCGTTGCCGTAAATACACCTAAGGCAGGTGAAACTGCTGTACCTTTGCCGGCTATTGAAGTTGTGCCGGATGCCGGCGCTCCCCCGGCATGGGATGGTGCAAGCCGAGTCAATATTTTAGTTTTAGGGTTGGATTATCGTGATTGGATTGCGGGAGAAGGTCCGCCGCGTTCTGATACAATGATGCTGCTTACAATAGACCCCCTCTCAAAAAGCGGTGGTTTGCTTTCTATCCCGCGCGATTTGTGGGTTAACATTCCCGGTTTCAACTACGGCAGAATCAACACAGCCTATATGCTGGGAGAAGGTTCGAAGCTGCCCGGTGGCGGACCAGCCTTAGCTGCCAAGACTGTTGAAGCATTATTAGGGGTGCCAATTCATTATTATGCTCAAATTGACTTTTCGGCTTTTATCACCTTTATTGATGCAATTGGAGGGATAAAAATCGAAGTAACTGAGCCAATCAAAATTGACATGTTAGGTGATAGTCCGATCATTACCAATAAGAAACAGGGCAAACAGAACAAAGGGGATCGAACAGTCAAAGTGATCAAGCCCGGCAAGTATAATTTCTCGGGGGAAATGGCTTTGGCTTATGCTCGTCAGCGATATACCCAAGGTGGAGATTTTGACCGCGCTCAGCGTCAACAGCAGGTTGTCATGGCAATTAGAGATCGCATGCTGCAATTCGATCGGTTGGGCATCTTGATTACAGAGATACCAAAGATTTATCAGCAAGTAGCAAGTGGTATTCATACAAACATGACGTTTGATGAAGCTTTCCGTTTGGGATGGTTGGCTAAAGATATTCCCATGGAAAAAATAAAGAAAGGTATCATCGGGAAGGATCAAGTTATTTTTGCAAAATCTCCGGATGGCACTCAGGATGTGCTTAAGCCGCGCCCGCAAGAGCTAAGAGCATTGCGGGATGAAGTTTTTGCCAGTACTCAGTCCATCAGTCCAATTGCTCAGCAAGGGCTGGAGTTGGCGGTGCAATCCGAGCAGGCGAGAATCGCTGTCCGCAATGGCAGCATAGGTTCGGGCGTAGCTGCTCAAGCTGGACAATATCTTTCTTCTATTGGGTTGAATGTGGTTGAAACAGGCGATGCTGAGAAACCTTATTCGGCAACAACCTTAATTGATTATTCGGGAAACCCATACACACTTCGCTATTTGCAGCAACTATTAGGGATTTCACCGCGCATGTTGATTAGCCAATATACGCCTAACAGCGCAGTAGATGTAGCTGTAGTCGTAGGAAACGATTGGCGGCAGCCTTAAGCAGCAACCTTTTATGGAACTTGGTGAAAGGTGTACAGCCAAGTTCCACCATATTTTTCTTGACGGCTGGTTTCGCAGTTTTCAACTTGAATATCTCCTATTCGCAGTCCCCCTTCTCCAACCAATAATGTGTAGTTAGTGTTGGGTTTAAGCAAATAATCCGCATAGCCGGCACCGCGATCTGGCTTCAAGCCGGTTGTGAATGTATCTTGTCCTCCGTCCCATTGAATAATTATGTTGACCCCTGAAAGCGGAGTGCCCTGGGCATTGACAACTTGTACTTGAAGCATTGGCTGCTTAAGTGCTGGGTCGCAGATCAGTTTCCGCGATTGCAATGAAAACAGAGGAGGCATTGTTGATGTTGGGGTCCGAGAGGGAAGTAATGAAAAAGTGGCTTGAGCGGTTCCTGAAGCCGGGAGAGGTGTATTCGTATGAGAAACCTGTCCTGGAGTTGATACAGTCGCGGTAAAAGTTGTTGTGGCAGTGATGGTATGGAGTGTTGTTGGAAAAGATGTTATGGCGGGGGTATATGTCTTGGAAGGACTTGGCTGAGTTGTAGGGCTTGGATAGGGAGAAGGTTTTTGCCCTAAGGCAGCTGCCAGAAGTCCTAAAGCTTGAGCTTCAGTTTCCACTCTGCCTTCTGCTAGAGCTTTTTGAGCTTGTATAGCTAACTGATAGGCAGAGGTAGGCAGAAGCGTTGTTTGGGTAACAGTCTCTTCTCCATCTAGCAATTGCAGCCGTAGTTTTGCTCGCTCTAGGTCGCGGTTAATCGCATAGCTCAGGGCTATCATAACGCGATATTCGTCTTTCAAATCTTCTCTCAGCGATGAGGGAGGAGTATCAACATATTCGACGGGAAATACCCACCATGAAATAATTAATCCCAACACAATGCCAAGAAAAAAGCCAGTAAGCAGATACCATGGTTTTTTATGGGGAGGGGTAGAAGATTTTGTTTTCATGGCGTAGCAACAGGGGTGGGAGTTGAGGCAACCCATTGGCGCATAGCTTCCTCAAGGTTTCTGATCCTTTCGATGTCAATATCCCTAAAACGGGCAGCAACGGCAGCGAGATAGGCATCGCGGGCTGTTTCCCAGACTGAAGTACCGCCCAAAAAATCCAAACGGCGTGCCGCTAGTTCTGGGTTATGCTCTACCGAAAAAGCTTCTGCAACCATCCAAACATAGTCAGTTTTATAGTCTTCTTGCAAGGAGGAAGGGGTTGTGTTGACATAACGAACAGGGTTAACAACCCACCCGTAGTAAAGCCCTACCCCCATGCCAATGCATAAAGCAATGAAAAAACCTAACCAACGATAAAGCATTGCCTTCCTTTGAATATGGACAACGAAAAAAGCTATACAAACTAATTATATCACACTGAATTCAAAAAAACTCTTGACGGTTTATAGTGTTTAACGTTATACTTCTAGTTAGCGGGGTGTGGCACAGTTGGTAGCGCGCCGCGTTTGGGACGCGGAGGTCAGCGGTTCGAGTCCGCTCACCCCGACTTTTAATTTAAAGGTCAAGAAGTGTGCCAACACCGTTTTATCACCTTTTTATTGCCGAGCAAGTACTTCAGCAAAAAGTAATCTCGGCCGCTGTTCAGCAGCTGCTGCAAACATACCAAGAAGCTTTTTTATTAGGCAGTACTGCTGCTGATGTGCAAACGATCTCCGGCCAAAAGCGCAAAGAAACGCACTTTTTTAAGCTCCCTTATAAGGACAATACATTGCCGCCTTGGGAGCTTCTTTTTATAAAATATCCACAGTTGCAGGACGCGTGGTCCTTACGACCTGATCAAGCGGCTTTTCTAGCCGGTTATCTTTGCCATCTTCAGGCAGATTGGTTGTGGGTATTGGAAATCTTCTTGCCCAATTTTGAATATGAGAAGCAGTGGGGTTCCTATAGAGATATGCTGTATTACCATAACGTTTTACGAGCTTATGTTGATCAGCAAATAAGTACTCAGCTTCCAAAAGATTTGCGCTACGTATTGTCCAAAGCAGCTCCTCATCAATGGTTGCCTTTTGTGGCAGATCGCGATTTGTATATGTGGCGCGATGTTATTGTTGAACAGTTTTTCCCAAACTCCCATTCTAAAACAGTTGAAGTGTTTGCTGCTCGCCAAAAAATAGATCCTCAAAAATTCTATGAGTTGATCAATTCTGAAAAACGCATGGATGAGGTTATTTTCGCTCATATACCTCGCCAAAGACTATCTGCTTTCCAAAACTTGCTTGTTGCTGCCCATCAGCGATTGCTTAAGCATTGGTTTTCTTCAATGGTAATTTGAATAAAACGATTGGAATATTAATTTCTTATTCAAAAAACGCATTTTTTGAGATGACTCTCTTTAATAGTGGGTTTTTCTTGCTCTTAAGATATAATAAATATAGTAAGATTATGTCAATTTTTGAGAGATTGCTAAAGATAGGTGTAGAAGATTTTGAAATTGGATATTGCAGTTATGAGCCAATTGAAGTGCTTGATTTTTTACTTAACCCACGTCGTCTGCGCGGTAGTGATTTTTTAATGCGTTGGTCACAAGGGGTATGGAGTGAAGAACGCATTATCGAAGCTGTAAATAACACAAAAGAATATTATGCTATTCGCTATGGTCCAAGCAGTACTGCACCAGATAATGATATTAGAGCTTTTGAGCTTTATTTTGAACGATTAGAAGCAGCCGGCTTAAGCAAAAATAAACGTCCGGATTTATTGATATTTAAAAAAGATCATAAAAGTATTGTTGATCATCTGATTAGTTCATTGGGTGGTGTAGAGGAATTGCCTTTCACGCCAGAATATCATGAGACTCTTCAAGCATTATTATCAAGAGCGCTTATCGCAGTGGAATGCGAAAATAGCCTTTGGAAAGGTAAGTCAATGCCTGATTTTGGAGTTGAACTGAAACCTCAAAAACGACTGAGAGGTCAATTGGGTTTGAAGAAAAATGCTATTTTACCCACAATAATACTCAAAGAAGAAGATCGAGAACCATTATTGAAATGGCAGCATACGAACAACATCCCCATACATATTTGGCATGTTTTTTATGACATGGCTTTTGGTATTTCTCTTGCGGATATACTCAAATTAATTGAACAAGGCTTAATTATACCTTCAGAGCAGACTTTTCAAGCGCCTAGTGGTGCGATTACAAGAAAAACCATTTACAAGATATACTATCATTACGCTTATCCTCTTTGTGATGTTATCCAAGAGCCAGAACTGAAAGCCAAAGTTGTTGAAGATAGAAATGGACATCTCTTGCCATATGTACATTTTGATGGTGGAAAAATGGTTTTGCGTGAAGAAACATTAGAGGTTTTGAGAGGAATTGAAAGTGCAAAAAATTAAAGTTTATAAACCTCCTCTTTCATGGAAGGCCAGAGAAATATTGAGAGAAAAAGGACAATTCTGGACTCCGGATTGGATTGCTGAACTCATGGTTGAATATGTTCTGGCTGATGAAGGTGGTGTCTTGTTTGATCCGGCAGTTGGCACAGGAGCTTTTTTCCGAGCAGCTAAAGTGATTAGTAAGGAAAAAGGCTTGACGATAAGTTTTGCCGGAATGGAAGTTGATGCCTTAGTTTTGTCCCAATCGCTAGAACAAGGTTTATCCAAAGAAGATATAGCTTCTGTTGAAATATCCGATTTTGTACTTGATCCACCACAAAAAAAATTTTCAGCTATTGTAGGTAATCCACCTTATATTAGACATCATCGTATTAACTCAGGAGTAAAAAGTCAGCTTAGACAGTTTAGTTTTCAAGTAATTGGCAATTCAATTGATGGAAGAGCTGGTTTGCATGTTTATTTTTTTATACGTGCTTTGACATTACTTAAAGATAATGGACGCTTAGCATTCATTCTGCCGGCCGATATATGCGAGGGTAAATTTTCGCATAATTTGTGGGCTTGGATTGCAAAGAACTTTTCCATAGATGCTGTTATTACTTTTTCTCCAGAAGCTTCACCATTTCCCAATATCGATACGAATCCATTAATCTTTTTAATTCGTAAAACACTGCCAAAAGAAAAATTTTTTTGGGTTAAATGTTATCATCCAGAGTCCTCTTCACTTAGAGCTTGGATCAGATCTGGGTTTGAGAATACCATTAGTAATGGAGAATTTTACGTTGCTAGAAGAGATTTAAAAGAAGGGTTATTAACCGGTTTTTCCCGCGGATTATTGCCAAAGATTGACTCTACATACTGTTTAGGTGATTTTGTCAAAGTAATGCGTGGTGTTGCCACAGGTGCAAATGATTTCTTTTTCATTACTAATGATAAGGCTAAACAATTAGGAATACCAGAAAGATTTTTACAAAAGGCTATTGGGCGCACACGCGATGTTGATGGTAGTGAGATAACGATTGAGACTCTTAACTATCTTGAGAATAAAGGAAGACCGACTTTATTATTGTCTCTAAATGGTGATGATATAAATCATTTGCCAGAACCTGTACGTAGGTATTTACAAGAAGGAGAAAGAATTGGTTTACCTCATAGACCATTGATTGCTCAGCGTAAGCCCTGGTATAAAATGGAAGTTCGCGTGCCTCCACCATTCTTGTTTGCTTATCTAAGGCGACAAAATTTAAGATTTATTCGCAATATTGCAAAAGTTATACCTTTAACAAGTTTTTTGTGTGTATATCCGAGAAAAAATTATCAGGATAAATTGGATCAGTTATGGGAGCTTCTCAATCACCCGGACGTTATTTCAAACTTGGCTCTTATTGGAAAATCTTATGGGGATGGTGCAATAAAGGTAGAACCTCGTTTTCTTGAAAAGCTCCCTATTCCCAATCATGTCCTCAAGCAAATTAATCTTAAGGTCGAAATGCGTTTGTTTGATGATAGTAGTAGCTATCACATTGAATAGCCAAGTACAACCAGAAATTATAACAAAACCTCTATTGAAAAACGCTTTTTCTTCAGACCCTTATCTCTTCCTAATGGTTATGATACAATGAGAAAAGACTATTCTTTACCACTTCAAAAGTTTGGAGGATAAAATGCAATCCGAAAAAAAAGAAGTCATTGTTACCGAATTAGCACCTAAACCTGTTGGTCCTTATTCAGTGGCTATAAAACAAGGCAACATGGTTTTTACAGCAGGACAAATTGGGCTTGATCCGCTAACGAATGAGATCGTCCCCGGCGGAGTGGAAGCAGAAACTCGGCAAGTTTTAACTAATCTAAAGCATATTCTTGAAGCCGCCGGTTCTTCCTTAGATAATGTGTTGAAGACCACCGTCTTTCTTCGCGATATGGGGGATTTTGCAGCGATGAATGCGGTCTATGCAACTTTTTTCACCAAAGAACCTCCGGCACGCTCTACTATTGCTGTTTCTGCACTCCCTAAAGGTGCAGCAGTTGAAATTGAGGCAATAGGATGGATTGTTGATGCCTGAGGTTTCTGTCATTGTACCTTGCTACAACGAGCAGGAAACAATTGCTTTGCTGCTCAATGCACTTGTTCAACAAACCTATCCTCTCGGCGATTTGGAAGTGATTATCGCTGATGCTCTTTCAGAAGATCAGACAAGGCAAAGGATTTCAGAATTTCAATCTGCTTACCCTGAGCTTTCAATCCGCGTGATAGATAATCCCAACCGTACGATACCTTCAGCGGTAAATCTTGCTATTAAGGCGGCTCAAGGCAGCTACATTGTTCGATTAGATGCGCATTGCATTCCTCGTCCGGATTATATTGAGCGGTGTGTGCAAGCTTTGAAAAATGACAGTAACCGAGTAGTTGGAGGTGTATGGAATATTCAACCAAGCCGGCCAACTCCAATAGCCCGGGCAATAGCTATCGCAGCAGCTCACCCGCTTGGGGTTGGCGACGCACAATACCGCCATACCCAAAAAGCCCAATTTACTGATACTGTCCCTTTTGGAGCCTTTCATCGAGATCTGATCCAGCGGGTTGGCTTCTATGATGAAACATTGCTTTCCAATGAAGATTATGAATTCAATACGCGGGTTAGACAAGCCGGTGGGAAAATTTGGCTTGATCCTCAAATTAGCTCTGTCTATTTTGCTCGAGCTGATCTCGCTTCTCTTGCGCGTCAATACTTCCGTTATGGCTTTTGGAAGCATTGCATGCTGCGCCGCTATCCGCATACGTTGCGTTGGCGGCAGGCACTGCCTCCGTTATTTGTTCTGAGCTTATTGCTTTCATTGATTGCTTCTCTTTTTTTCCCTTCTTTTTTCGTTGTATTTGGGCTTATTCTTGGGGTGTATCTGCTTATCTTAATCATGGTGGGGATAGGGTTATCTATCCGTAAAAAGGATGGGTTTTTATGGATTGGCTTCCCTTTAGCTGTAGCTGTTATGCATAATGCTTGGGGCGTTGGATTTTTATGGTCATTATTGTCGCGATGTTATGAGCAACCAAACAAAAGATAATAAACAACAAACCTATTCCTCTTGGCAGTTTCGTCCGGCAGAGTGGCGTGTTGTGCTTGTGCTGGGCGATTTTATTGTGGCTTTAATTGCCCTTTTCATTGGGCTTTACTTTTGGGGCATTGGTGATATTTGGTTTGGTTTTTCAGCTCAGTTTCTCAAAGTAAGGGTGCCGGAATGGTTTTATGCCATGCCTTTAGTCTGGATATTGCTCTTGCTGGAACTCTATGATGTCCATCGTCTTGGAGACTGGCAGGCAACAGTCAAGGGTATTGGTGTAGCTACGCTGATTGGTTTTGGTTTATACTTGGTTATTTTCTTTAGTGTAACGAATGCGCCGCGCTCTATGCTGCCGCGGCGTGGTGTAGCGGGTTTTGTCATTTCAGCTTCATTGCTTTCTTTGCTATGGCGTTATTTGTTTTATTACTTCCTAACAACGCGCCAATTTCTATTGCGTCGAGCTGTTATTATTGGGGCTGGAAGGACCGGGGAAGTGTTACTGCGGGTGTTGACCACGGTAAAACCCTCGCCTTTTATTATTGTTGGCTTTGTAGATGATGATAAAAACAAAGCTGGAAAAACCATCGATGGGTATTCTGTATTAGGGGATAGCTCACAACTACTCGATATTGTTCAAGAATATCAGGTAACCGACTTGCTGGTAGCTATTTTGGGGGAGATTGGTGGAACAATGTTCCAAAGTTTGCTGGATGCCCAGGAACGCGGTGTTGATGTAACCAATATGACCACAGTCTATCAGGAATTGCTTAATAGAGTACCTATTGAGTACTTGGATGCCAATTGGCTGCTGCGCTCTTTTGCTGAGGAGGCGCATAAAAGCATTTTTTACCGCATGGCAAAACGCGTTTTAGATGTAGCCGGCGGTATGGTAGGAGTGGCGTTCTTGGCTGTTATTTTTATTCCGATCGGGTTGGCTATCCTGCTAGAAACTGGGTTGCCAATCTTTTATGTCCAAACTCGCCTGGGCCGCGGTGGAAAGCCGTACCGTATGATAAAATTTCGTACAATGCGTCAGGATGCCGAAGCTGATGGAAAGCCAAAATGGGCAGAAGAAAATGATGAGCGGGTTACTCGCCTAGGGCGTTTTCTGCGCAAAACCCACCTTGATGAAATTCCTCAATTTATCAACGTGTTGTTGGGAGATATGAGCTTGGTAGGACCGCGTGCCGAACGACCAGAGTTGGTTGAATCTTTGCAGAAAACCATTCCCTTTTATCGTGCCCGCTTGTTGGTGAAGCCAGGAATAACAGGCTGGGCTCAATTGAACTACGGCTATGTTGCGACAGTAAAGGATACTATGGTGAAACTTGAGTATGATCTATATTACATTAAGCATCGCAGCCTGTTCATGGATATCCTGATAATTCTGCGTACACCCTGGACGGTTTTTGGTTTTCGAGGGAGGTAGAGTTGAGTTTAGTATTGATCAGCGGGGGTGCGGGCTTTATTGGTTCCCATTTAGTGCGCGGTTGCCTAAAACAAGGGGACAAAGTGCGAGTTTTTGATAACTTCAGCACAGGTAAGTGGGAGAATCTTAGCGGTTGCGAGGTAGAGATTATAGAAGGTGATTTGCGCGACGCAAAAAGTGTTGAGCGCGCAGTTCAGGATGTGGAAATCATTTATCATCACGCAGCCTTTATCTCCGTCCCTCTTTCGTTGAAGGATCCGCAAACTTGTTTTGCCGTAAACGTCGAAGGCACGCTGAACCTTTTTGAAGCAGCGCGCCAAGCTAAAGTACAGCGGATAGTCATTGCCTCAAGCAGTGCTGTATATGGCGATTCACAACATCTTCCTTTAAAGGAAAGCGAGCCTCTTCTGCCGCTGTCTCCATATGGGGTTTCTAAACAAGTTACTGAAGAAATTGCAAGTATGTATAGCTGTATTTATCATTTGCCCATTGTTGCGCTGCGGTACTTTAATGTCTATGGACCACGCCAAGATCCCAACTCCCCTTATGCAGCTGTCATTCCTCGCTTCATACAGCATTTGCTGCAAGGTAAATCGCCAGTAATTTTCGGCGACGGTACACAAGTGCGAGATTTTGTTTATGTTGAGGATGTTGTACAAGCCAACCTATTAGCAGCCCGTTCCACTCAAGCTGCGGGATTGGCACTTAATATTTGCAGCGGGAAAGAGGTCAGTATTCTTGATGTACTGCATGCTTTGTATCAGATAATGGCTGCTGAAGGTGTAAGTTTACCGCCACCCCAGTTTGAAGCACCGCGCCAGGGGGATATTTATCGTTCGGTTGGTGATGGCTCTTTAGCGTCTCAATTATTGGGTTTCACTCCACAAATATCTCTCATGGAGGGACTATCGCGAACTGTTGCTGGCTTTTTAACCAGTTGAGCTAGGGGTGTGGGGTGATTTTTCTGGCGATCTTTGTTGTATTCTATGTATATATATTTTTAAAAGAATCTTAACCAAAACTTAAGCTATAGAAAGGAAAATCAAAGTATAATACATACCTTGATTTATATAGCAGCTTAAGCAGATATTTCTGTTTATAAAATTAGGAGAAAAAAATGAAACAAAAAAATCGATCCACAGTTTGGTTTTTTATGAACCTGCTTGTTATTGCAGCAATTTTAGCGGCATGCGGTGGCAAAGCAGCTGAAACGCCGGCTGCTCAGCCGACAGCACCAGCGGAAATGCCTCCCACAGCGTTTCCAACTATCCCGCCTGAGGTTATTCCAACAATTGCACCGCAGGAAAATAATGAATCAACATCTGCCTCTTCATCTCAGGCTGCCTCTGACAATGAAATTAGCCGCTGGGGAAAGGGCCGTATATATGGAATTGCCTATTACTCTAATGGGAAGCAGTTTGCCGTCGGTACTGCCCTTGGCATATACCTTTATGATGCCTCAACTTGGGAAGAACAAAAATTCCTTGATGCATGCCCAACAGGGCTTTATAGTCTCAGCGCCTGGTTTGGGGGAGATCTGATCGCTGCCGGCTGTAATGACGGCACCATACAGCTCTGGAGTGCCAGTGATGGTAAACTCGGAAAAACTCTCGAAGGCCATACAAGCAACGTTACTACGTTGGCTTTTTCAGCGGATGGCCAATACCTTGTTTCAGGTTCTATGGATCTCAGTGTGCGAATTTGGAAAACCGCTGATGGATCCGCAGTGCAATCCATTGAGGGAGTAATAGCATCACGCATCAATAGTGTGGCTTTATCTTCGGATGGTTCCACTATGGCAATTGCGTTAGATAATCCTGACAATCAAGTGCTGTTATGGAAGCTTAATGCAAAGGAGCCTTATCAAACCTTATCTGATCATGAAAATGCAGTATCAGATGTGGCATTTTCTCCCGATAATACTATGCTTGCCTCCTCGTCGAGAGACAGCAGCATTATTCTGTGGAATCCAACGACGGGTGAAAAGGTAAAAACTTTTTCTACCAGAGATTTGCCCGAATTTCAACTGCCAACAGAAACCCCCGATCCAAATCAAGAGCTTACTCCAGAAGAACAACAACGCCGGGCTATGCAGGAGGCCGCCAAATATCCTTTTGTCTTTAATCTTGCCTTTTCGCCGGATGGTCAGTCAATCGCAGCGGGATATTTTGACAATGCTATTCGCATCTGGCAAATTAACGATGGCAAGGTTGCTCAAACTCTTAGGGGGCATCTAGCTCCAGTGTTCAATGTGACCTTTTCTCCGGATGGGCAACAGCTAGTATCGCG
This sequence comes from Anaerolineales bacterium, assembly GCA_034429745.1. Lineage (GTDB taxonomy): Bacteria > Chloroflexota > Anaerolineae > Anaerolineales > DRKV01 > JBAXBF01. The sequence continues at coordinate 8,291 of DAOUFY010000174.1, read as the reverse complement.
TTCAACAGATGGAACAGTACGCGTTTGGCAGCTGAGCGATGGCAGCAACCCAAAAACATTTGAATTTGGTTTTGGTCTTTCTTCTATGGCGTATTCGCCAGATGGCAGTAAACTCGTGCTAGGAGGAGAGATCAATCGGGCCCAAGTGCGTCAGGCAAGTGACGGCAAGGTTGAATTTATGTTTGCTAATCATCTCAGCACCATCTCTAGTGTAGCCTATTCACCTGATGGATCAAAATTGGCAACAGCATCAATAGATGGAGCAGCGGTTGTCTATGAAGCGAAAGATGGTTCCCCGAAGGTTGCTTTTACACCTGGCGGTCCGGTATTGTCTGTAACCTTTTCCCCAGATAATCAATGGATTGCTACTGCGACAGGTGTTTCTAATACGGTGGGTATATGGAATATTGAAAAGGAAGACCAAAAAACCTTATCTGGTCATACGGATAATGTATTCGCGGTTGCTTATTCCCCGGATGGTACAATGCTAGCCTCTGGCGGTGCGGATAAAAATGTTATCCTATGGTTTGTTCAAGATGGCAGACAGCTAGGTTCTTTCAGTGCCCATTTAGCAACTATAACAAGCCTAGCTTTCAGTCCTGATGGAGAAACCCTTGCCTCTGGATCATTGGATGTTACTATTCGCTTGTGGAAAATCCCAAGTGGTGAGTCGCTGCGCACTATTCAAATGCCAGCCCAAGTTACTAGTATAGCCTATTCGTCAGATGGCTCGATGCTGGCAGTTGGCATGATTGATGGAACAGTCGTTGTTTTGCCGATTACATCAGATAACCCTGATAAACCAATGGCGACTTTCCAGGGCCATAAAGGTGAAGTTACATCTGTTAAGTTTGCTCCTGATCAAACTGTACTTGCCAGCGCAAGCAGAGATGGAACGGTGCGTTTTTGGCGGTTAAAGTAAGATTAGTTTGATTAGTTGTTTTGATTATTGCGAGGGCACAGGTTTGCTGTGCCCTCATTGAGAAAGTAGAATGTCTTATGCTCAATAAAATCGTCCGAATTTTTGGTGGTGATTCGAATAAAAAGGAAATCGAGAGGTTGTCTCAAATTGTTGAGCAAATCAATGCTCTTGAGTCGACCTATGAAAAGCTTAGCGATAGCGATCTGATGGAATGCACCAATCGCTTTCGCGCTCGTCTTGCCGCTGGTGAGACCCTCGATGATATTATGCCCGAAGCTTTTGCTGTAGTCCGAGAAGCAAGCAAGCGTACGTTGGGTTTAAGACACTTTGACGTGCAATTGATTGGCGGCATGGTGTTGCATCAGGGGGCAATTGCGGAGATGCGCACGGGTGAAGGTAAAACCTTAGTTGCTACACTGCCGATATATTTGAATGCCTTAGCTCTCAATCCGCGTTGGATAGAGCAGGCACAGCGCCGCTGGGGCGAGAAAGTTGAGCAATGGCAGTTTATCCCATTAAATGGAGTTCCAGTCAGCCGTGGTGTGCACTTAATAACCGTAAATGATTACCTTGCTCGCCGAGATGCGCGTTGGATGGCACCTATTTTTAATATGCTGGGGTTGAGCGTAGGTGTTTTGCAAATGGCTGCCCGTACCGAGAACGGTAAAAAAGCCTTTCTTGTTGATTTAGATCGCGAATCTCCTTTTGAAGATCAGCATCAGTTGCGCATGGTGCCGCGCCGCGAGGCTTATTTGGCGGATGTAACTTACGGTACCAACAGCGAGTTTGGTTTTGATTATTTACGCGACAATCTCACACTTAGTTTGGAAGAACGCGTTCAGCGCGGACATTATTACGCAATTGTAGATGAGGTGGATAATGTCCTAATTGACGAAGCACGTACGCCCCTGATTATTTCAAGCCCGGCTTCAGAGGATGTTGAATGGTTCGTGCGCATGGCTCAAGTTGTCAAGCAGCTGCGACCAGAAGATTATGAAGTCAGTGAAAAAGATCGTACGGTTAGCCTAACAGAATTGGGGGAAACGCATGTAGAGGAAATTTTAGGCATCCCCCTGCGTGATCCTGAACGGCCTGAGGATGTTACTCCCGAACAAGCGCGTTTATTAGGCTATCTTGAACAGGCTTTACGGGCTCAATTCCTTTTCCATCGCAACAAGGACTATCTTGTAATGGGCGGTAAGGTCATCATTGTTGATGAATTTACTGGCCGCCAAATGCCCGGCCGCCGCTGGTCAGATGGCTTGCATCAAGCTGTTGAGGCTAAAGAAGGGGTGCGAGTGCAGCCGGAAAATATTACCTCGGCAACGATTACTATCCAAAATTATTTTCGCATGTACGAGAAGTTAGCCGGTATGACCGGTACTGCAGCCACCGAAGCTGAAGAGTTCAGCAAGATATACAAATTAGAAGTCATCAGCATACCGACCAACCTTGATTATCAAGCTAGCCGTCCGAATTCTGAGCTGATTACGGTGGAAGCTAAAGATGATCAGGGATATAAGTACACCTATTATGCACGGCGCGACGATCTAGAGCGCAAACCGGTCCTTTGGAAACGTAAAGACTACCCCGATGTGGTTTTTCGTACTGAAGATGCTAAACTTCGCGCTATTGTGCGTGAAATACTTCAGTGTCATGTGCTAGGACGTCCTGTACTTGTTGGTACAACCTCTGTAGAGCTTTCTGAACGAGTATCAGCGCGATTAAGTGCCGACATGGTAACTCGTTTGGCGCAGGTTCTTTTGCTTAGAAATGCTTGGTTTGAACAGCATAACCAAGATGAGATGGATGGTTTTCAAGTAAAAGAACTAGAGTTTCTCAATCAACCGTTAGACAAGCTCCAAGCTGCTGATATGCGCAGACTAGGACGTGAGTTGAATTTGTCATTAAATGTGGAAGATCCTGCAAACATTGAACGTTTGTTGAAGATTCTCAATTTGACAAAACCAGAATATGAAAAGTACAGCTCAACCCTAAGAGAGCGATTGAAGAATGATTTGCGTGGGGGTATTCCTCACCAAGTGTTGAATGCCCGCAAGCACACTGAGGAGAGTCAGATAATTGCCGGCGCTGGGGCTTATGGCGCTGTAACCATTGCTACCAACATGGCAGGACGCGGCGTTGATATTAAATTGGGAGGAGAAATTAGCGAAACAGTTTTAGCAGATGTTAATCGCGTGCTGCGTCGGGCTGGTTATTCTCATCCTTATGAATTGTCGCTGGAAGAAAGGCGTCAAGCTCTTTTGAAAATGACCGCTGAAGAGTATGGCATCTATGAGTCGCAGGTAAAGGCTTTCCTAACCTACATGGAAGACATGGAAAAGGTGAAAGCGCTCGGCGGCTTGCATGTGATTGGTTCGGAACGGCACGAAGCGCGACGAATTGACAACCAATTGCGTGGGCGTGCAGCTCGTCAAGGTGATCCGGGTTCTTCGCGCTTTTATCTTTCTTTGGAAGATGAACTAATGCGTTTGTTTGGCGGTGAACAAGTAAATGCTTTGATGCAGCGGTTAAAAATAGATGATGCGGTACCATTAGAGCATGGTCTGGTTGGCAAATTGATCGAACAATCCCAAACTCGGGTTGAAGGAGCCAATTTTGATACCCGTAAGCACTTGCTGGAATATGATGATGTATTGAACACACAGCGGGCTACAATTTATAATCAGCGCGATCGCATCTTTGTAAAGGAAGACTTGAGTGAAGATGTCATTGATATGTTAAGCGAGGAAGTCCGCCGCCGTGTTCCTTTGGCTTTGGAAGATGAGGAGGGTCCTTGGAAATTATTGGGCTGGCTGGAGCAGATCCAACCGACAATGTTTTTAGCAACTAATGGGGCTCGCGCCGTACTGCCCTCCTATTCCATGAAGCTGCTCTTGCAGCATTATGTTCCGCAAGAACTGCCAAAAGAAGAAAGTGAACAGGTATTGCTGACTATTGCTGAAAAAACCTTTCAGGCAGAGCAAGAACATATCCTGCATGCTTTTCGGCAAATTGTGATTGCGACAAAAGAACATCTGCAAGAATTAATCGAGGAACGGTTAGAAATATTGGACAATTTTCTCTCCACCATAGAAGAAGGTGATGAAGAACAAGCTCCTCGCTCTACCCGGCAGCTGTTGGACGAATTGTCTGCTTCTCTGCGAATTCCCGTACGCCTTACTAATGAACAAACTCGCTTGCTGCCGGAGAAAGCATACCAACTGCGGCCTGTTATAGCAGCTCAAATAGAAAATACACTTGCGGCACAATCCATCAAACGCCTCATGGGATCAATCCAACGCAGAGTGGAGGAACTGCCATCTATAAATGTGGAAGCTGGAGCATCCACACCTTGGGATGAAGCGATAAACCAAATCTTAGAAACAGTTGAGCGGCTCTTTGAAGAGCGCAAAGCGCAGTTTTTTGACCGCTCCAACGGCGTTATTGTGAGAGAAATTGGTGAGCATTGTTCGCAATATGAGGGCGGTCAGTTATCTTGGGATCTCGTGGTGAGTATCTTGGTTCAAATAGCCCAAGGCTCAAAAATGGTTTTTGATCGTAAAACCCATCGTCGAGTGAGTATGCGGACAATGCGCTTGAATTATATTTACCATGCCGCCCAACTCTTACAGCAAAACTCTACTCAGCAAATTGTTGAGGATGTGCTGAATCATCTAAAACAGGTTCGAGAGACGATGCAATTTACTTGGGGTTATGGAGAAATGCAAACAGTGGCTTCTTTGACTCCAGCTCAGTTGAACGAACGCGCCCGGCGCGGTTTGATCAACGCTTTAGGGTTGGAGAAAATGGAAGAAATCCAGCATATTCCTTTTCAAGCTCTTCCGCATGATGTAGCCGTCGAGGTGATCCGAGAGTTGGGGAGACAAGCTATCACTGAAGCTTATCGAGATTTACTCTTGCGAGTGATTTCATGGGAATGGATGGAGTATCTCACCAAAGTTGAGGCATTGCGCATTTCTATTGGCTTAGAAGCTTATGGGCAACGCGATCCGCTTGTGCAGTATAAAAATAAGGCTTCAGAACTATTCCGAGAACTGATGACAGATATTCGCTTAGGGGTTATCAGCGCGATGTTTACCTCTTTGCGTCATAAATCGGTGCTTTCTCCGGCTCAGGATGGTAAGAAAGAAGCACAACTTTCAGCGTCAGAAGAAGCTCAGCTTGACCTGGAAGAGGTTGGTGAAAAAGTGTCCTCGGCACCTGCAAGCAATCAGCTGGAGGAAACAGGTACAAAGTCCTCAAAACGCAGAAGGCACAAAAAAAGATAAAGGCAGAAAGCAGCCACAGTGGGAAACAGCTGCATAAGAAAATCATTCAGCAGTGTTTATGCTCACAAGGCACGACGGCTAATTGCATACATTCACCTTGTTGCATCAAGGTGATTCCAAATGTTTTTAGCAAATTTTCGGGGGTTAGGGTTTGTTGAGGGGGACCGAAAGCAATTACTTGTTGTGCCAGCAGCATCACCAAATCGCATTCGGCTGCTTCGCGGATATCGTGGGTGGCAACAACGGTAGCAGCACCGCGCTTTTTCTCATTCTCGAGTGCCTGACGAAATAATTCTTTGCCGGCTAAATCTAGGTTTGCGGTTGGTTCATCTAGTAAATACAGATCGGCTTGCTGAGCAAGAACTTGGGCAATAAAAACCCGCTGCTGTTGGCCGCCGGAGAGAGTATGCAATGGCTGATGAGCAAATTCGCTCATTTCCATCATTTCCAGTGCGGCGTGGATAATATCTTGATCTTCTGAAGTGAATTTCCCCAAAAGACCGCGCCAAGGGTATCTGCCCATGCTTACAATATCAATTACCTGTAAAGGCAATATTGAATTGGCCGTATGAAATTGGTTTAGATAGCCAATTCTGTGGGGGAGCTTGCCCGGTGCGGCGTGGAATACTTCGATTGTGCCGCCGAGGGGCGAGATTAACCCAGCAATGGTCTTCAACAAAGTTGATTTGCCAGAACCATTCATACCTACTAAAGCGATGGTTTGCCCACAAGATAAGTGCAGATGAATGTCTTTGACGATTGGGGTGCTGTTATAACCAATGACTAAGTCTTGTGCTGTTAGAATAAGTTGGTTATTATCAGCAGTTGCTGTTGATAATAGAGGAAAATTTGTTAGGTGTTCCATAAGGTTAAAATGCTAATGCGCTGCCGCAGAGCGCATGTTTTGGATGATGAAAATGATAAAAAATATCAGCGTGGCTATGCAGGCAATACTTGCTCCTGCAGCAAAGTTGAAATAATAGCTGACTAATAAACCAACATAGACAGCCAGCATGCCGAATGCAGCAGCAATAACCATCATGCTTTCGATTCTGTGGGCGATCAGCACTGCAGCTCCAGCTGGAGCGATCAGCATGCCGAATACTAGTAAAGTTCCAACTGTTTGAAAAGAAACAATCACTGTCAGGGCAATCAACGCAAGCATCAAATTATGATAGAGCTTTGTGGAAAAACCGGCTACTTGAGCTTGTTCCGGGCTGTAGCATAACAACAAAAATGGGCGGATGCAGATGATGGTTGTTCCGAGAATAAGCAGCGTAGCGATAAACTGAGTAATTAAGGCTGAATCTTGGATTCCCAGAATATCCCCAAACAAGATCCGCATCAGGTCCCCTGTAAAGGAATTGGAACGAGAAACAATCACAACCCCTAAAGCCAGCATGCCAACAAACAGCAAGCCAATGGCAGTATCAGCTGAAAGTCGCGAGCGTTGAGTAATGAAACTAATACCGCTAACCATTATGACAGCGCCTAAAGCTGCCCCAAGAATTCCAGGAAACCCTAAAAGCATGGCTAAAGCTATTCCGGGCAAAACCCCATGTGCTAGTGCGTCTCCCATGAAAGCTAAACCGCGGAGCACAATCAATGTTCCTACAATGCCGCAAGCAATGGATACCAGGGCGCCGGCTACAAGCGCGCGCAGCATAAATGGGTTGGATAAAAATGGTTCAATCATAAAGTCCTTTATTGTAATCCCTTAACAATGGTTTGGGTTAACTCTCGCATAAAAGTAAAGTAAGATCCATCGTTAGGTAAAATATGAGTGTTGAGTTCGATTACTTTTGCGCCGGTTTCGCTAGCAATAGTCTCACTGAGTTGCTTTGGAGTGCCTAATTCCGAAAAAACTGCTTTAACATGCTGTTCTTGTATGACCTTTTTCAAGCTGACAATATCCGCTGCTGATACTTCGGTTTCAGTGGTCGTTGAAGGTATGATTGCCCCGATCAGTTTAAATCCGTAACGATCGGCAAAATAGCCTAAGGATTCATGTCCGCTAACAAGCTTGCGTTCTTGTTGGGGAATTTGTTCAACCATCTGGGTAAGCTCTTGGTGCAGCTGATCAAATTTATTATTTAGGGAGGCTGCTTCGTTTGAAGTATCAATGTTTAGCTTTTTTTGCAATGTTGAGGCAAGAGCTGCAGCTGCGTTTTTCATCGCGATAGGATCAGTCCAAAAATGAGGGTCTGGGGCTCCAGTACCATGATAATTTTCATTATCATGCTCATCTTCAGCTTCTTCAACAAATTCCCCTTCACCAACTTTGCGTATATCAATGTAATCTGTAGCAGTAAATATTGCAACGCCATTTTTCTCAGCTTGCTGAATTGTTTTTGTTAAGCTTGCCTCTAACCCTAAGCCGTTTTGAACGATAAGGTCAGCTTTATATAGTGCTTCTATAGCTTTCGCCGAGGGCTCCCAAACATGCAAATCTTGACCATTGGGAATGAGGACGGTAACTTCAGCTTTATTGCCTGCCAATTCTTTCACAACCGCTCCTAAGATACTGTGAGTTACGACGATCTTTTTCAGTGCAGCCTTTGAGGAATTCTTTTGTTCGCTAGGTTGTTGGCTAGTGCACGCGGAAAGAATAAACAATGTGATGAGTAAAACAAGGACCTGTATAAATCGTGGACGCATTATGAAATTCTCCTTATTTTTGTTTTTCTTTTTCAATACAGCGGGCACAGTCAAGCCAGGGCTCTTTTGGCAATTGGTTAATGGCATTTTCTCCTATTCCTTGCTGAAAAATAGGTTGGTAAAGAACTTCGCCTTTGGGAAATTCAATACCGCAACCATGACAAAACGTATTGCGGTTGAGAATAACCGGCGAAAAGCCAACAATAATCCACCCATTTTGATTTGCACATTTGGCGAAGTGATGGAGAGCATCCCTTACCAATGCAGAGCGATTGCCTGAATACAAAGCCTTAGCTAGCTTATCTAGTAGATTTATTGTTTCTTCATCTAAAGTAAAGTTCAACCTCTGCATGCTATCTCCTGCTAAATTTTTATAAAGCAATGAGCTAGTTGTTCGTTAGTAGTATGTATTGTAGTAT
>DAOUFY010000173.1:0-6263 GCA_034429745.1 Anaerolineales bacterium | reverse complement strand
ACCTTGGTTTCTACCTTACGCGGGGTTCTTTTTCTTGCCATTCCGTCTAGCATAGGGTTGATTGTGATGCGCCACGAAGTGGTAGCTATGCTTTTCCAACGCGGGGCATTTAGTTCCCATTCTACGCAATTGGTAGCGTGGGCATTGCTTTGGTATGCCGCTGGATTGATTGGACACTGTGTGGTGGAAATTGTATCGCGAGCTTTTTATGCTCTTCACGATACAAAGACACCTGTTGGGGTCGGTGTGGCAGCGATGACCTTGAATGTTGGCTTTAGTTTACTTTTTTCTTATTTGTTTGAGTTATTAGGTTGGTTCCCGCATGGAGGGCTCGCTTTAGCCAATTCATTAGCAACTGCTTTAGAGATGATTGGTTTGCTGTGGATAATGCGCCGTCGCTTGAAGGGTTTAGAATCGGGGCGGTTAGCCAAAGGGGTAATCCAAGCGATTATAGCTGCTTTGGGAATGGCGCTATTGATTGAAGCATGGCTGCTATTGACGAATGGGCAGCCAATATGGATTGTGGGTTTAGGTGGGTTGGCAGCCGGAGCGATTGGTTATGCAATTCTACTGCTGATGCTGCGTGTTCCTGAAGCATACGCTCTTTTAAGTGCCGCAAAGCACCGTTTACCACTGCCGATGTGGAAGTAACATCCAAATGAGCTGCATAATAATTATTCCTAATAAAGTTCCAATAAGAGCTTGAAGAGGGGTGTGTCCCAATACTTCGCGCAGCTGTTCTTCCTTTAATGGATGACCTGCTGCTAAATCTTCTATAATGGCATTGATAATCGCCGCGTGCTTGCCGGCTTGCCGGCGAATACCCGTTGCGTCGTAAATGACTATTCCTGCTAAGGCAAAAGCGATGGCAAATGCAGGATGATCGAAACCTAAGCTTAGCCCAACGCCATAAGCAACGCTGCTTACTAATGCGGAATGTGAACTAGGCATACCGCCCGGACTGAAAACTAGTGCCCAATTCCAACGTTTAGTACGTAAAAATTCCAAAGGAATCTTTACGGTTTGGGCAATAAACCATGAGAGCAAAGCTGCAAATAAAACAGGGTTCGAAAACATAGTTCTGGAAATTATTTATAATGAAAGATCTTCCCATTTCCCGTTAACATATTGCTTTACCTTTAACTCAGCTTCTTGGAGGAGTTTTTCGCAGTGCTGCAAAAGTCGTTGGGCTTGAAGGAACAGTTCCATGGACTCTTCCAATGTGCAGGACTCGTTTTCAATGCGGCTGAGAATTTTTTCGAGGGCTTGAAAAGCTTGCTCATAAGATAAATTGGCGAGTTCTTGATCATCCACAGTGCTTACCCCCTAAATGAATATTCGAAGACGGGATAGGTTTCAGCAGTCTCTATAAACCCTAAGCGGTGATAAATTGCAAGTGAGGCTTGATTGTTATCTTGGGTATTCACAGTAACGGTGAAAATTTTACGTTTAGCGAAACGAAGGATTAAATCTTGAACGAGTTTTTTGCCAATGCCCTTTCCTTGGGAATTTGGGTGTACAGCTAAGCGGGAGAGATGTCCACCTTCGTCGCCTACTGAGCTGATCTGATAACCGATGATTTGGCGATTTTCTTCCCAAACCGTAGCAATGGCAGAGTATTGGTAAGCAAGCTGAAGGGTGGGCAGGGTATAATGCCATAATAAAGGAAATGCTTGTTTGTCCAATTGGGCAACAGCTGGTAAGTCCTTTTTAAGCATAGGACGAATGTATTTTTCACTTGGTTTGACTGGCGCTGCTTCAGCTTCTTTATGGCGATATTTTAGACTAACAACACGATGGGTGCATTGAAAGTGGCTATTTTTAAGGACGTCAGCAAACCAACTTTGCATAACAACTGCGGCAGCGCAGTGCAAATTCGAATCGCTTGATAATAGGGTAAGTGCTTTTTCCCACAGCTTTGCCCAAGCGAAATCTGGGCTAATGATAGCAGGGTTGTAGCTGAAAACTCGAATCCAAGCTATGGCAGTCGGGTCGGGAGGGCAAGCTAATAGGGCTAAGTAGCGACCGTTGCTGTTGATGGGAATTTGAGGATTTTCGAGGATCAAGAAAGGCTCATAACCGATCCAATCTTGCAAGCTGCGCCAATCCAAGTGGCGGTGAATGTATGATTCATTTTGAGTTAAATAGGCTAAAGGAAGCCAATCGTCAATGGTTACACTGCGAACAACAAAGTCTGCTTCAAGTGTCATGAGTTTACTAATACTTGATCATCTCACTTAGACCATCCATAAATGTTTGGACAGTCTCTTTGGGCAGCTGACTCAACTTTTGCGCTGCGCGTAGGTAAGGAAGGTTTTCAGGATTGATGATAAACCGCTGCAGATCGGCTGGGAGTTCAATAAATCCTTTAAAAAGCTCTGTCTGGGCTTTTTTACGCGCAACAGCACCCTTCTGATCGAGCAGCTCTTCCATACTCAACTTAAGTTTTTGGGCAATCAATTCTAAGATGGGCAAAGGTAGCGGTTCTTCGCCCAATTCGTATGCTTCGAGGGTATCAGGGTTAACGTCGCATTCCAGGGCAAGAGTATCTAAAGAAATGTTGGCTTCCAACCGAGCTTGACGAAGCATGGCTCCGATTAATTTTTGACGGATTGTAAGATACACAGTACGGTTCTTTAAAAGGTCTTGCTTTTCCTCTTCTGAAGCTTGATGTACTTTGAGAAAGGATTCGAGGGGTTGATCTAAGTGATAAGTAAGCAATTCAAGCTGCGGCAGGGTAATAGGGCGCTCACCGTATTCAATCGCTTCATATTCATCCACATTAAGATTGAGAAGTTCTGCACATTCCTTGAGAGTTTCCTTGCGTTCAAGGCGCGCTTCACGGAGCATAGCTCCTATAATTTTGTTAGCTAAGTCAACTTTTTGTTTGGTTTCAGAAGGCATGGATTTTCTCCTGTGAGCCAGAGGTTGATAAAAATATTCTTCACTCCTTGCTCGTTTTGGTTAACCCTAAAGATTTATAAATAGAGATTGTCGCTTTGGACTTGTTGAGGGTATAGAAGTGGATGCCGCGTACATTTTTATCCAGCAAGTCGAGAACTTGTTCGGTTGCCCAGTGTATGCCTACTTGCTCAAAGCCATGATCATCTTGAACGCGGGAGAGAGCTTTTAGCAAGCGGGCTGGGTAACGCGCGCCGGCAGCTAATTCAGCCATACGCTGCATGGTACCGCGCGAGGTGATCGGCATGATGCCGGCAATGATCGGTACCCGAATACCGTTGATTTCACACCGTTCGCAAAAGTCATAAAAATCGCGGTTATCAAAAAAAAGCTGGGTGCAGATATAATCGGCACCGGCATCAACTTTTTGCTTTAGGTATTCCATCTCCTTTAGGCGGTTAGGCGTTTCAGGGTGCCCTTCAGGATATCCTGCAACCCCAATGCAAAATTCCGGGTAGTTCTGTCGAATAAAGGAGACCAAATGTTGAGCATAGGTAAACCCTTCTTCGGGAGGATAGACTTCAATGTTTTTTCCATGAGCATCACCGCGCAATGCCATGATATTGAGGATGTCGTTCTCGCGGTATTTTTCCAGCAATTCCGCAGCTTCATTGCGTTTTGTGCCAATGCAGGTGAGATGAGAAACGACATTTAATCCGGTCTCCTTTCGCAAACGAATGGAAAGAGATTGGGTAAGTGATCGTGTGGAACCTCCAGCACCGTAGGTGATACTAACAAATGAAGGTGAAAGCGGCACAAGCTCGCTGATTGTTTTAAAAAGCTCATCCGAGGCTTGAGGTGTTTGTGGTGGAAAAAACTCAAAACTGAAAGTTGTTTTCTGTTGGTTAAGCAATTCAGATACTTTCATAAATCCCTTGATTATCCTCTGAAAAGGTGATGATTAATGCAGGCAAATTATGTTTTTCCTATGGAAAAGTATTTTGCCTGAGGATGGTGCACGATGATCGCTGCGGTTGATTGCTCGGGGACAAGCTGAAAAGCTGCGGTTAATGACATACCCAATTCTTTTTCGGCTGGCAGCAAATTAAACACGGTGCGATGATCTTCAAGAGAAGGAATTGCTGCATACCCCCATGAATAACGCTTGCCTTGTTGAGGAGGCAGATTGAGCTCGCTGCGGATAAGGCGGTGAAGATATTCAGCATAGGCCTCAGCACTTTGAACAGCCAGACCATGAAAGTAATATGCTTCGCTGTATTCACCGCGAGCTTCAAGTTCTTCAAAGTGCTGAGTGGCTTCTTCTCCCATGGTTACTACCTGCAGTGCCACTATATCCATTTTACCAGATTCTGTCGAATTAAAATAGTCTGCCAGGCAAAGATGTTCGCCGCTAGGCTGACGCGGGAAGGAAAATTCGGCGATGATTTGGGGGTGTGATGATGATATTGTTGTGTGATCGTAGATGATAAGGCGGTTGTCTTCCGATTGGCAAGGAAAATATCCATAGACAGCTTGAGGATTTAGCCAATGGTGCTGTTCTGCCTCACGCTGCATTTGTTTTAACCGCGCCTCAAAGGCTGTGCGCATCTTTTCCCAAGCTTCGCCTTGGGTATTTTTTGCTCCCCAAGAGAGCCTAAACAGGTCTCTTATAGGAAGGGTCTGCCAAATTTCTGATAAAGGTGTTTTTATGGTTTTTGCTCCCCAAAATGGAGGGATGGGTACCTCAGCAAGCGGTTGAATTTCTGAGCGATGTGCTTTTGAAGAAAGCTGCTGATCCGCTTCATGGCTTACATTGAGCGTGCTTAGGGCTTCTTCTTTAAGTTGGGAGATGATTTGTTCGCGGTTTTCACTTTTCATCAATTTTTCAAGAGTGGATAACCCCTCAAAAGCATCTTTGCAGTAGAACACACCGCCGGGATATATTTCACCGTCCTCGGTGAACAGCGTTCTATAACCGAAGCGGCGATTGATTGCAGCTCCTCCTATGAGTACGGGAAATGAGAGCTTGCGCCGTGCTAATTCGTTGACAATCAACGGCATTTGTTGGCTTGTGCTTACCAATAAGGCACTAAGTCCAATGGCATTGGCTTGTTCATCAATAGCTTTCTCAATAATAGTAGAGCCTGGCACTTGTTTGCCTAAATCAATAACCGTATAGCCATTGTTGCTGAGAATGGTTTTAACAAGGTTCTTGCCAATATCGTGCACATCGCCATACACTGTAGCTAACACGATTTTGCCTTTTGTTGCAGAAGAATCCCGCTCAAGATATTGTTCCAAATGGGTAACTGCCTTTTTCATGGCTTCGGCGGATTGAAGAACAAAAGGCAGGATGAGTTTGCCAGCCCCAAAATCATCCCCCACTTGTTTCATGGCGGGCAGAAGAATATTGTTGAGGATATCCAGCGCAGCTAGGTGCTGGCTTGGGCTAGTGTGGTTTTGAATGAGCTCGTCAATATCTGTTTCAATGCCATCCTTGATGCGCTGAATAATTTTGAACCGCAGACGCTCAGCTGGGGGAAGATCGGCGAAGGTTTGGGCAGGAGATTTTTTTGCAGACTCACTGCTTTCTTTCTGTGCACTGAAATATTCTATAATGTTTTGGAGTGCCTCAGGATGCCGATTGAAGATTAAGTTTTCGGCGAGCTCTCTTTCGTTTGGTGCAATATCGGCATAAGGCGTAATTTGAGCCGGGTTGACTATTGCCATATCAAGGCCGGCTTGCAAACAATGATAGAGAAAAACGGAGTTCAGGATAGGACGAGCGGCTTTAGCCAAACCAAAGGATAAGTTGCTGACGCCTAAAGAGGTAAAAACTCCCGGCAGGTTTTGTTTGATTAGACGGATGCCTTCCATGGTCTCAATGGCAGAGTTGGCTAATTCAGGGTCGCCGCTGGCTAACGTAAAGGTTAGGCAATCGAAAACGAGATCCTGCGGTTGAAGCTGAAATTCATCAACGGCAATCTTGTACAATCGCTGAGCGACGGCAAGCTTGCGCTGAGCTGTTTTTGCCATACCTTCTTCGTCTATAGTCAGCAGAATGACTGCTGCGTTGTAGGTTTTCGCAAGCTTAAAGACGGCTTCAGCTTTCGCTTTACCCCCTTCGAGATGCGTTGAATTGAGCAGGCAGCGCCCCGGTGCGGTCTTCAAGGCAGCTTCCATGACAGCAAGCTCAGTGGTATCAATCACCAATGGGGCTGATATGCCGGCAGCCGTTAAGGTGCGGATGACATTGATCATCAGCTGTGCTTCGTCGGTTCGGTCAGTAACCGCAACAGAAATATCCAAAGCGTGCGCGCCATTATCCACTTGCTGGCGGGCAACAGAGAGGATGCCTTCGT
>DAOUFY010000172.1:0-28284 GCA_034429745.1 Anaerolineales bacterium | reverse complement strand
TAAAAGAAATAGCTATAGGAGTGGCGGCACTCTTCCTGTTAGGTGGCATGATAAGATGGGGTATAAAAAAGGGGATGTTCCGATTTATTGATAAATTCAGCCATTGGGTGCTCAAAGTAATGATTGGGGTTGTGGTAATTGGGATTTGGGTGTATCTCCAATTTTTTGATTTTCCACCTATGCCGGCTGATAAGTCCTACATGGATTTTTTGGGTTGGATAAGATATTTACTTTCTATTTTTTGGGTAGTTATTGGTTTATTTTTCATCAGCTTTATCAAACAAAAAGAACATGGATTGATGCCTCAGCGTTTGTTTGCTTGGACTTATCCTTTAGCACTGTTCATAGTTGTGAGTGTGATGACTGGTGTATCGAGGCGTTATTTCTTATCTGCCATACCCACGCTAGTGATCTTATCTTCACAATTTATAAAACTCCCCCAAATATTTTCTTTTCAAGAGTGGAAAAAATTCAACCTTGGTGTAATATTGCCTTCTGTTGGGATTTCGCTAGGTATTTCCTTATGTATTTATGTTTATCTTATGCCTTACCCGCCGAGAGGAATGGCTTTCCTCAAGCAGCACTTGGTAAATTATGCCACATGGGATGTTGGGATTTATGGCGTATTTGCGTTGCTTTTGTTGTTGGCAGCTTTGAGCATCAAACGTTGGCGTAGAGGTTATCAAATTCTCGCTTTAAGCTGTGTGCTTATACTAACAGTACCTGATATTTATTATTATGCCGTGCCCTTTGTGCGCGGAGATCAAATCCAACTCCTGGAAAGACGATTTTTCCCGCTGCAAGTAAGTTCACCATATTTTCAGTGCAAAGAGGATACGCGTATTTTCGTATCCAGCAATATTTTTCATGATTATGGTTGTTTTGCACCAAATGGCAGCAATCTTCAACGCATGTTTAAATTGTATTTTCAGTGTGAAGTAAAAGCCAGTAATATGGTAACGTATGGCAACACTTCTCTTTCGCGGAGTGGTGTAGTCTTGCCAATAGATGCCAAAGAGCTGCTATCCGAACCGTTCGATTATATTTACTTACATAAAAGTGATTGGCGTGAGTTAGATGACCCTACTAGGCAAGAACTCTCCGAGCATTATGAAGTAATATCACGATGGTGGAAGGTGGATCCGCCGATTGACGATTTCACAACATACGGAGTGAACGCAAAGCCGGTATCTATCATTTTCTTAGTTCGCCAACCATGATATTTTAAAATTTATTATGTGCTGTTTTGTTTGACATTTTCGAAAAAAGCTCGAATCCATAATTCGATGTTAATACATTTCCACAAAATGTTGCCAGCATTCTTTTTACCGCTTGCGTGGGCTAGAAAACTCTTTTCCACTTCATGCCAATTCCAATAGGGCCGTTCTCTGAACGAGGACGAGTAGATAATAGATTTTAGATATTCAATCATCCGGGGATGGCGCAGCAATTCATCCTCAGGGACTTCAAACCCTATTTTATCCTTACGTTCTCGAATGGCAGGTGGAAGAATATCCCCTAATGCTTCTTTGAAAGCGACCTTAGTTTCCCCTTCGTTCATTAGCATATTTGTTGGGATGGAACGAGATAACTCGACTAAGCGATAATCCAAAAAGGGTAAACGGCTTTCTATGCTCCAGCGCATGGAATTGCGATCTTCCCAACGTAAAAGGTGGGGAATTGAAGTAACTTGCTGAGTTAGTCGCAGACTCTGACGAACGCTCATTTTTTGCCAACGCGGATCGTGGGTAGTAGGACACACTTTTGTAAGATATTGATGGTTGATGTGAGGTGTTTGCATTTTCTTCCATAAGGTATGGCGGAAGGAATGTGGTAAAAGCAAAAAAAGAAACATACTTATTGGAAATTTACCTTTTTTCTTTTTCAACGTCAACACTATTTCCCGAAGGAGCTGTACCCAATGCAAAGAGTAAAATAGTTCAAGAAAATAATATCCAAAGTAATAGACATAGCCGGCAAAAAGCTCATCGCCCCCTTGGCCGTCCAATAGCACTTTAGCACCATTTTGATGGGCTACTTTAAATACTAGATATTGCGCGTATAGACTTAAGCTGCTCACTGGTTCTTCGTGACACACAATAAAATCTTCAAGATCCCTTAGCAACTCTTCTGCATTGAGTTCAACGAAATGCTGTTTGGCACCGCTGCTTTTTCCCACCTCAATAATATAATGGCTTTCATCAATTCGGTTTCCTGGAACAATCAAGGAATAAGTAGAAAAGGGTTCAGGGAGAGTCTTAGCCAAGACGCTGACAATCGCACTAGAATCAACACCTCCACTTAAGCAGCTTCCAACAGGGACGTCAGAAATAGTTCTAGCTTGAACGCTTGAGATGAAAGCATCTCGCAGCTGAGCAGGATTCTGATATGGCCTCGATTGCGGCTTATACCAATGCTGAAGCTCGACTTTTTTTTCAGCTAAGTGATAAATAAGGTTATGCCCAGGTAATAGGGAAAAAATGTTTTCAAAAAAGGTGTGTTCCCCATAGTGAAGCAGATTATAGGCTAAAAATTCCATGATCGCTTGGTCATTAGGTTTGGTTGGAATGGAGTGCTTTAGAATTGACGCGATCATTGAAGAGAAAATAAGCTTTTCTTTATCAATATAGTAGAAGAGAGGCTTAACACCAAAGCGATCTCGGGAAAGAATGAGTTGCTTTTTGGGGATATCATATAGGCAAAAAGCCCACATTCCATTAAAGCGTGAAAGGCACTCTACCCCATATTCCTGATACGCTTGAAGAATGACTTCGGTATCACTACTGCTGACAAATTTTCTGCCTTTTGCTTCAAGTTCTTTGCGGATTTCTTGATAGTTGTATATCTCACCATTATAGGTAATCACAAGACTGCCATTTTGGCTTGGCATAGGTTGGTGTCCACTAGGCGAAAGGTCAATAATCGCTAAACGGGTATGTCCTAAAGAAACCTGATTGTCAATAAATGTGCCTTGATCATCAGGTCCTCGCAATCTTGTAACAATATTCATCTCTTGGATTAGCTTCTTATCCGGCCAGTTAAAACCATTAATACCGCACATAAAACCTTCTAGACATTTTACACTAACCAAAATGCTTTTGATAATAATTACTTATAAAATCCAGCATCCAAGCTGTTAGATCAATTTTTTCTTTAAGCATCCGCTCTCTTTTTTCGCACCATTGTTCTTTCGTGCTTTTTTCTTTCAGTAAAAAGGTGATTTTCTCCAACATTGCTTCTTCTGCATGAGGAAGAAAACCGTAAGTTAACCCATAGCGGTTTTCCAACTCGTCCAATGTAGAGCAGCGGCCTACAAAGGTGTTGCAGCGAATGGCTGGTATGCCTAGCACTGCTGCCTCGGCAGTCATCGTTTGACTGTCGCTTATTAACATTGAGGCGAAGGCAAGCACATCATGCATCCGATGTGGTGGTACGGGAATGCGGTAAGGCTCTAAATCCTGCGGGAGTGGAGTTTCGGAAGTAATAAAAACTCTCCCATAATCTGAAAGGAAATGGATAAGGCGCCGCTGAAAAGAAGGAGAGATGCCTTTCTGTCCCAGGTCATGATCAGCTTTTAAGGCTACCAACCTTAATACAAAGTAAGGCTCATTAGCAGAAACACCTAGCAATGAAAAAACCGACGGGTCTGGCTGGAAACGATTGGGATGCAAATACGCCAGCTCGTGATAACTAGGATACGTGACATATTTGGAGGTCTTGATATCGCTAAGGCAGTCAGGGGTGATGATGGCGTCAGCGAAGGGGTAAGCAAGATAAAAAGAAGTTTTATCTACTGACGCATCATCCTCATTAAAGAAAAGAGATTTGGCGGATGTTATGCGCGAAATATGGGTAATGCCAATCGAAGTGCCTAGCATCAATTCAATGCCGTGGCGAACAGCAAGTTGATAAAGGATATGGTCTTGACGGAGGAGTTCCCAAGCTTTGCCTGCCAAAGAATGAATGGGACGAGTGGTGAGAGTATAGCTTATTCCATAAAGGTCGAGCAAACGCGTGGTTACTTCCTTGTCTCTGGCGGTAATGATAACTTGGTGCCCATCTTGCTGCCATGCGTGAATTGCATGGCGAAAGAGGTGCACGTGAGCAGGGTGATTGAGATCAATCAGTAGTTTCATGATAACATGGTTTTTCTATTGAAGAGCAGTGGGCAAGCTATTCAGCTCTTCTTGGCTGGGATAACTAATGAGAACTGCCCGATGTTTGCCGTGAAAGACAAACATGCTGCCGGCAGCCACCGCAGAGGCACCATGTTTAAGTGCTTCAGCAAGATGTTCAATGGTTCCCGCTCCTCCGCATGCAATGACGGGTATATTGACAGCTTGCGCAACTTGCTGAAGGGTATCTAAATCATATCCTTGTCGAGTGCCATCCCGATCAATAGAGTTAAGAAGAATTTCTCCCGCTCCTAATTCGGCTACTTTTATAGCCCAAGCGACTACATCTAGTTTTGTTGGATGAGAAGCGGCGCGGGTATATACAATTTTTCCCTTGTGCTCGATGCAGACCACCACACTTTGGCTTCCAAAGAGAGAAGCAGCTTCACTAATTAATTGGGGCGTTTCGACTGCAGCTGTACTGAAAGCTACTTTTTCAGCTCCTGCGTGGAGAATATCGCGAATCTGTTGAACATTTCTAATTCCCCCACCAACGGCAAAGGGCATGTAGCATTCATCGGCTATTTTTGCTATATAATCCAAAGCTGGAATGCGGTTCTCAGCTGTAGCGGTGATATCTAAAAAGATCAGCTCATCCACTTCTTTTTCATTGAAGATGTGTACTGCGTTCATAGGATCACCGACATATTGGTGGTTTTTAAATTGAATGCCTTTAACTAAACCTTGCCCTCTTAAAAGAAGTACGGGAATTACTCTTGGTCTCATAATTTATGACTTATTGATAAAATTTTGATAGACGATCAGTCCTCGCCGATGACTTTTCTCAGGATGAAATTGAACGCCATAAATGTTCTCAGATTGGACTGCTGATATAAAAGGGTAACCATAAGTTGTCGTAGCCAGCACAATATCTTGATCAGGGGTTGTAAGGTGGTACGAATGAGTGAAATAAAAACGCTGATCGCTTTGCACGCCTTCAAATAATATGCTGGTTTTATGGATATTGACTGTGTTCCACCCAACATGGGGAATGCGTGGAGGTGCAGAGAGTTGGGAAAAATCAAAGCGCTGAACTTCGGCATTGAGCCACCCCAATCCATCAGCATTGCCTTCTGTGCTGCTCTTAGCGAAAAGCTGCATTCCTAAGCAAATGCCTAGAATGGGTGTTTTTTCAACCAACACTTTATAGTTTAGGACAGGCAGAAGCCCAAAATCGGAAAGGTTTTTCATGCCAGCTGCAAAAGCCCCTACGCCTGGCAGGATAATCTTTTCGGCTTGCTCAATCTCTTTTACTTCGGAGGAAAGGATAGCCGGCGCACCTACCTTCTGCAGTTTATGCAACACAGAACGCAAGTTCCCCATACCATAGTCAACAATCACTACCATAATCTTCTATCCTAGCATTTTGAGGTAAAGCAGCTTGGGGACTAAATTGAGTTCAGTGGCGATTTTAACCGGCAGCCTAAGAGCAGAAATCATAGGGTAATAAGTAGCATAATCATTAAAGCTCTTCTTAGGGGCAGCCATAATAGCGTTAAATTCCTCGATAGAAAGCCCTAATTTATTTAAAGCATACTCAACCAATTCTTCATTAAAGGGATAGGGGGCTTTAATTTTTTCTAGAGCTTCTTCGCGGCTAAGCTGCCCACTGCGGATCAATGCAGAATATTCCAGCAACCTCTTGTCAATATTAAATTTTTGCGGCAAATAGTAGGATTGGAAAAAGTGGGTATAGTATGATTCGTGATGGTGTCCTCCATAGTATTGCCAGCCTAGCTCGTCTTCGAGAATGCGCTGAATACGATCATGCTGGTAATCTACATAATTGAGGAGAGGAATAATTTGGATGCCGCGCAGCAAGGTGTAGTGAATATAATCCCATAAGGTGAAGTTGGGCACAGTTTTTAGAGCTTTTCCCCCAAAGGTTTGATACACACTTTGAATATATTTGCCCTCCATATAGGTCCAGCAAATAGGAACCAGACCTTCTGTACGGAAAGAATGACCATTCATGATATAGCGCACACCCTCGCGTGCGGCAGCTTGATGGAGTGTAGCCAAAATAGCAACATCTGTAGGTATCTCAGCGTCAGATACTGAGGCTTTTAGGAAGGCTAGCTGTAGCGATTTGAATTCTTCCCAATCGGCGACATGGGTGTAGAGGTCAACATTGAGGCGGGTTACGGCATTTTTAATGTTGGATACTGCGATTTCTGAGTTCCAGCCATTATCAAAGTGTACAGCCAAAGGACGAAGCCCAAGCTTGACGGTTAAATAGAGTACATACGTGCTGTCTCTTCCGCCACTGACACCAACAATGCAATCATAAGGCTTATGCTTGTGTTCTTGCTTGATTTTCTGGGCTAAGGATTCGATGTACCTCCAGCCGGCTTCACCGGTTGGATAATTCTTTTCCAGTTCGTCATGAATCTTGCAAAAATTGCAAACGCCATTGTCATCGAAGCGGATGCTTTCGATGGTTGTATCAAGTATGCAGCGAGTACAGCGTTGATATGCGCGTGTCATGAGGTGTTATTTCCTTCTACAGTAGATAAAATGATATTGCTCTACTTTAAATCTTGATTATAACTCATGTCGAACCACATGGCAAAGAATAGAGATTGAACTCCCATGATCAGAATGAAAATAAGAGCAAGAGCATTAACTGGAGGTACATTGTGCTTTTCAATCGTGATCCATATCAAACGGATGGTTAGAGGAATGCTGAGGAAGATCAGCGTGAAAGCCAGTAAGTAGAAGAAGATCAAGGGATGAAAGTCGCGTATCACATATTTTTGCCACATACGATATACAAACAGCTTGATGATCAACCAGCTTAAACGAGGAATGATCGCTAAAGGATGGATGCCGGATTTTTCTCCAATGCCATAGACTGGTTTTATCTCTACATCTCGGACACGCATGTTGTGAATGTTGAGGCGAACAAGCAGGTCATTTGGTTGTCCATACCCTTTGTACATGCTGTGCCAATTAATGGCGTGCAGAGCGCGCTTATTGATGACTGTGTAGCCGCTTTGCGAGTCAGCTACGTGCCAGTAACCAGAGGCAATTTTGGTAAGCATGGTGAGCACTGCATTGCCTAAATAACGCAGTTTGGGTATCTTTTTCCATGCTTCACCGGAGATGAGACGATTGCCTTTGGTGTAATCCACTTCTCCCGCCGCGACTGGGTCGAGAAGCGCCGGCAGGTCTTGAGGGTCCATTTGGGCATCACCTGCCATTACCGCAGCCATATCTAGATCAGCGTCGCGGCACCAAATGTAACCGCTGGCGATGGCTCCTCCTACTCCTTGATTAGTTTCATGCCGAATAAGGATAATGCGTTCTGGTTGCTGCTGCTGGTATTCTTGAACGATTTGAGCGGTCCGATCGGTGCTTCCGTCGTCAATAATGATGATTTTGTCAACGAAGTCAGGCATAGTTTCAATTGTACGACCGATGAGTCTTTCCTCGTTATATGCCGGTACAACAACGCCGACAGTCTTCTCTTTATACATAGTGCGTACGCGTTTTCCTTATATTGTATTGTAAGATTTGGCTTATTGGGGAGTATTATAAACGCAATGTTCAATTCTGACTACAAATTTGGCGCAGAACTTTTTCGAGAATGTTAATGCTTTGCTTGTATTCAGTAATAGAGATATGTTCATGAGGAGTATGGTCTAATGAAGAATCGCCGGGTCCGTAAGCGACAGTCGGGCAATTCCATATTGGGGCGACAATATTCATATCAGAAGTGCCGCTTTTCAAGGTAAACCCCGGTTGTCCTCCTGCGGCTCGGATAGCGGATAGAAAAGCGCGCACTAATGGAGAATTTTTCTCTGCCCGATATGCTTGAATTTCATCTTCTATATGGATGTGAATGTTTTCATCAAAAGCAAGGGCTGTTAGCATGTCTTCCAGCGCGAAATCCGGCGGTAGGCGTAAATTGAGCTTGATGGCGGCGGTTTGCTCAAAACCGTCATTGTGAGAGGATATTTCCGTGAGAGTTGCTGTGAGCTGATCAAAAACTTTGGGTTTATTTTGGTTGAAGTGATGAGCATATGCTCTAAGGCTAGCCCAAGCGTCAAATACCAGATCACAAGCAGTTTTTGCGGCTGCAGCATAATGAGCTTGGTATTGCTTCGCGGTCAGGGAGCACCAAGCACTGCCTTTGTAGCCCAAAGCGATTCTTTCCCAGCCGCTAGGTTCACCGATGATGAGGAAATTGGGTTGATAACGATGGCAAAGGTATTTTGCGCCGCGCGAATCACCTTCTTCACCAACTGCCCCGATGACTGTCAATTTCCAATCTGTTTGAAAGCCCAGGCGTGCTGCCGCTGAAGTAAAGCAGGCTAAAGGACCTTTTGCGTCAACACTGCCGCGTCCGAAAAGAAGATCGCCTTGACGCTGAACCGGTATATTACCTTCTACAGTGTCTATATGCCCAAGCATAATGATTTCTTTTGTTCCATTCCCAATGCTGCCAATGGCGTTGCCAACTTCATCAATATGAGTGTCAAACCCCCACTGACGCATGGCTTCAATCAGAACCTCAACCGCTTCTTGCTCTTGATATGTTGGACTGTAGCGTTTCAAGAGTTCTTCAAGCAAGAAGATTTCTTTGTCTTCTTCTGGAGGAGAGTATGTTAGCATAAATACAACTTAGGCATTCAATGAAAAGTTAGGATAAATGCTGAAGGCACCTAGTCAGCGTTTTCTTCTTGGACCGAGAAAAGCACCTCGCGTACCGCGGCTAGTACCAGTTTTAGATCTTCTTTGGAGATTACGAGCGGCGGCAGAAAGCGCATAACGGTTAAGCCAGCCGGCAAAGCCAGTACTCCCTTTTCCATCAATGCTTGCAAATAGGGGGTAACTTTTTGCTTCAGTTCTATGCCAATCATCAACCCCAAGCCGCGAACTTCGCGGATGACAGGGGCGTTTATGCTGCGCAGTTCTTCGATGAACCATGTCCCTAGCTCTTTTGCTCTTTCTGGCAGTTGGTTGTCTTCAATATACTGAATCGCGGCTAAAGAAGCAGCGCAGGCTAAAGGGTTGCCGCCAAAAGTTGAGCCATGTACTTGAGGGGACAATGTTCCCCATTTCTCGGAAATAAGTGTTGCGCCCATCGGAACACCACCGCCAATGGATTTGCCCAAGCAAAGCAAATCGGGCTTGAGATTGTAGTGCTGATGAGCAAACATTTTGCCTGTCCTTCCAAACCCTGTTTGCACTTCATCAATAATAAAAAGGGCTTGGTGTTTTTGGCAAATCTCTTGAGCTGCCTGTAAAAAAGCTGCCGTGGCGGGTCTTACTCCGCCTTCACCTTGAACTACTTCTAAAATGACCGCGGCAGTTTTGTCGCTGACAGCTTGTTCTAGTGCTGCGCTGTCGTTGTAAGGAATGTGTTGGAAGTCTGGGACAAGCGGCAAAAAAGGTTCGCGATATTTCTTTTCCCATGTGGCGGAGAGAGAGCCAAAGGTGCGTCCATGAAAGGCGCGCATAGCAGCAATAATTTGCGTGCGCCGGCTGAGCAGACGCGCAAACTTTAAGGCTGCCTCTACGGCTTCGGTGCCGGAATTGCATAAATAGACGCGCTGCAAGCCTGTCAGCTTGCTTAATCGCTCTTCCACAAGGGCGCGTTGGCTGTTATAAAACATCTCTGGGCAAGAGATGAGGCGCTGAGCTTGGGCGCAAATTGCTTCTGCAACAGCCGGATTGGCATGCCCAAGATTAGCAGCCCCCTGACCACCGACACAATCAATATATTCCTTGCCCTCGCTATCCCATAAATGCGCTCCTTCGCCGCGGACAATGGCGATTTTCCGTTTAGTGTATAAGCCACTCGTATGGTTGTCTTCGAGTGCTTGGATAGAAGCAAATGAGTCGAGTATGTGCTGAATCATTGTCCCTCGCTTTGTTATGAGATTACTGTACCTTTGCCGGCTAAAGCATCCACAAGTGGATGTTCAACCCTGCCGTCAGCAAAAACAACTTTTGCGACGCCAAGATTGAAAGCTTCACATGCACCAAGTACTTTTTTCTTCATACGTCCTTCTGCAAAAGCCATAGCTTGTTCAACTTTTGTTTTATCAATGTGATGGATCAAGGTGCTTTCATCAGGAAACTCTTTCAACAAGCCTGGTACATTGGTCAAAAGAATAAGCTGCTCAGCTTTCAGTGCACCGGCTACCATCGCAGCTGCACGATCAGCATCTACATTTAAGGCTTCGTTATCTGAGGAAATAGCAATCGGAGCGATGACGGGCATATAGCCACCATCTATTAGGGTTTGCAGCAAAGCTGTATTCACCGTTTCCACCCGGCCGGTATAGTCATCGCGAATAAGGCGCTGCTTTCCATTTTCAATTACTCGCACAGCTTCTTTGCGTTTAGCTTCCATAAGTCTGCCATCTACGCCACTGAGTCCTAAGGCGTTAACCCCAACCTTTTGCAGCATTTCAACTAGCATTGTATTAATTTTACCGTTGGTTACCATGCAAAAAATTTCAAGGGTTGGGCGATCGGTATAACGGCTAGTATAACCGGAGACAGCTGTTAGAAAGCGCGGTGGATAACCCAACTTCTCAGAAATGTCATTTACCTCTCCTGATCCGCCATGAACTAGGACGATTTGTTCTCCTTGTTGTTTTAAGATAGCTATGTCTTGGCAAATTGAGGCTAGGTTTACACCTTTTGCACCGCCAATTTTTACAACAATCATTTGTTTTTTCCTCTTTCTATTTTTATCAGATGCATACAAATATCAGATTCATACAAACGTCAATTTGCGTGGATCTGTTTTTTTCGATTATATTGGATGCAAGCCGCTGAAGGTAAGCGCGGTTGTTTCTTCAAAGCCACACATGATATTCATGCATTGGACGGCAGTGCCGGCGGCTCCTTTCATGAGATTATCAATAGCGGCTAAACTTACTACCCTTCGGCTTGAGGGATCAATTTCAAAGCCAACATCGGCGTAGTTTGTGCCGGCTAGTATTTTTGGTTCCGGTACACGGTAAATACCGCGCCGGTCTTTGACTAATCGAATAAAGGGCTCTTGTTCTGCCCATTGTCGGTAAATCTTCCACAGGTCTTTTTCGGTAACACCTTCTTTGACAAAGGTGTGTGCTGCAGCAAGCGCACCGCGGATTAGATCAACTGAAGTGATGGTGAGATGGACATTTTGCAGTCCCATTTCTTGGATCACTTCAGCTGTATGGCGATGCCCATGAGCAGAGAAGGTGCGGATAACGCCGCTGCGGGCAGGATGATGTGATCCAGGATTAGGCGTTGCTCCCCCTTCTGAAGAACCTACTTTGATATCTACAATTATAGCTTGGGTTTGATCAAGCAATCCTTCTTTTACAAGCGGATAAAGAGCGAGATTGGCAGCTGTAGCATTGCAGCCGACTCCGCTGACATAACGAGCGGAGCGCAATTCTTCGCGATGGAGTTCCGGCAACCCATATACAAACTTATTCAACCATTGTGGAGAACTGTGCTCTGCTTCATAATACTTGAGGTACAGTGAAGCGTCTCGCAAACGGAAATCTGCCGAAAGATCAATGATGCGCTCAGCCAATTGTGAATAATGGTCAATTTGTTTTAGACTCTCTCCATGCGGTAGGGCAAGGAAAAGCACATCGCATGGCTCTAGAACCTGACGCGAACTGAATTTGAGGGTTGATCGTTTGCGCAGGTTCGGGTGCTGCTGATAGCAATACTCTCCCACATGATTTTCGGATGTAACTTGACCGATTTCGACATAAGGATGCTCTAAGAGCAGGCGTAAAAGCTCGCCTCCGGTGTAGCCGGATGCGCCGACGATGGATACTTTTATTGATGACATGCAGCCCCCATCAATGGTTGAAGCAAGGGATGGTGAAAGGGAGAGTTTTGCATTTCGGGGAAAAAGTTAGGTTGAAAGGGTGAGGGTTTTGTCTTCATTACATTCTTCCTTGTGTTTGTTTTAGCTATAGATAAAGCATATTCTACGATTAAATCTGCCACGTTGACGCCGGTTACAGGCGCGAGGGTGTGAAATTCCATGGTGTGATTTACTTCGTTGACAAGATAGCCTCGTTGAGGATCTTCTAAGATGTCAACGGCTAAAACGCCCCCGCCAACAGCTTCGGCAGCTGCTTTGCATACCGCGTTGAGCTCTGGTGTAACTGGGCAGTTTTCACCTTGACCGCCGCGAGCGGTATTTGTGATCCAATGCGAAGAGGAGCGATAAATAGCGCAAATGGTTTGATCGCCCACTACAAAAGCGCGGATGTCCCTTCCGGGTTTATCAATGTATTTTTGGATATAGAAAATAGAATGCTGGTAAGAGCCTAGGGTATCTTTGTGTTCCAATATGGCTTCGGCCGCGTCTCGATCGTTGATCTTGGAAAGAAGACGCCCCCATGATCCAACAACGGGCTTAAGGACTACAGGATAACCTAACTCTTCAATTGCATTGAGGGCAGACTGTTTATCGAATGCTATCCGAATTGAAGGCTGCGGTATGCCGGCTTGAGCAAGGGCATTGGAAGTAGCCAACTTATCACCACATAAAGCGGCAACATGGGCCATGTTGACTGTTGGGATGCCCATAGCATTCAGGATTTGAGTGGCGTACAGCCCTCTTCCGTAAGATATGCTGCGTTCGATGATCACGTCATACTCTTTCCAAGGTGTTTTATCTTCCAAATTAAACGTTATTGCCCGATCATCAATTTTATCATAGACGATATGGCGCTGATCGAGACTTTCAAAGATTTGTTTCTCTTCTACGCGCACCCTTGAATATAGTACTCCTACTCTCATAGCTAACCTTCCTTTTATTGTGTAATGATGAGTTGCCGACCGTGGATTGCTGCAGTAATTATTCTCCCCAATCCTCTTCTTCCATAGGGGCTAGTTCCAATGTGAGCGGGGATAGATTGGTAACCTCTAAATCCACTCCGCAATCAGGGCATACGATGATTTCGCCAGTGATTACCTCTCCGAGTTCAATCTCTGCATCACATTCAGGACAATGAGCGATATTTGTAGCCATTTTTCTTTTCTCCTTTTTTGTTCTTCAACGATTTTATATAGTCTTAACACAAAAAAGCTCTCCTTGTACGGGAGAGCTGCTAAACAATAAACTAATGGGAAGGCTACAAGTCGTTCAGCGCATAGGTGGCATTAACCACCCACTCCCGTACAAGGGATGGGTGATACGCGGGGAACGGATGCGCAGACTTGTAGAATACATTCTCAAATACTCCTAACTTGTGTTCATTATACCATAAGGAAAAACAGTTGTCAATATTTTCGTAAAAATTGGTTTGATAGGCGCGTTCCTACCGCGAATCGCAATATGTCAGTTGTTAAGGTACAGTTAGCTATGAGAGATTTGTAAAACTATAACACATTAAAAGATACCAGGTGTTGCTCAATGATAAACTAGCCTAAATGTTCCAAAACTGCAGAGGTAATTTGCTGAGTAGTATGCTCACCAGTCTGAACACCGATTCCTTTGTGAAGGATATGCGTCACGGCTTGTTCCAGCCGGGCAGCTTGTTCTTCCATTCCCCATACCATTTTCATAAGAAGCGCAGCACTTAGGAAGGTAGCAATGGGGTTGGCAATCCCTTTACCGGCAATATCCGGCGCAGAGCCATGTACCGGTTCTGCCAATGCTACGTTATCTCCCCAGTTGAGTGAGGGAGCATACCCTAATCCGCCGCACCAGTAAGCAGCTTCGTCGCTGAGTATATCCCCAAATAAATTGGTGGTTACCAATACATCAAATTCTTGGGGCGAGCTGATAATTTTTAAAGCTGCAACGTCAACCAATACTTCGTTGATATTAATTTCAATTCCCGTAGAAAGCTGAATCTCAGCTGCAGTCTCGCGGACTGTATCTCGAAACAGTCCATCTGTGATAGGCAAGATGTTAGCCTTATGAACGATGGTCAATTGTTTCTTACGCTGAGACGCTAAAAGTACAGCCCGTCTAGCAATTCTTTGAGAAGCATGCTTTGTAATGACGCGTTCTGCAATTGTGGTGTTGCCTTCACTGCGTTCGCGATTGCTGTATAGTCCTTCAGTGTTTTCTCGAACAATCAGCATGTCAACATCGTTGCGCGGTGAAACACGCGGCAAGCTTTTAACAGGGCGTAAATTGGCATACAAGTCTAAGGCTTGACGCATAGTAATAACCGCACTGCGATATCCTTCCACCTTTTTGGATGGCGAAGATACTGCCCCAAACAAGGCAGCGCCGCAATCGCGAATAGCTTGAATGGTTTCTTCCGGTACTGAAGTACCACGTTCAAGGAAACATTCCCAGCCTGCTTGCGCAATTGTTAGTTCAAGGTTTGGAATTAGTGCTTGTAGGACAGTTACAGCAGCTGGCACAACTTCCTTGCCAATTCCATCTCCGTAGATAACACATAGTTTTGGCATAGCTTATCCTTCTGAAGGAAATGTTCCGTGTTGCTTGACATAAGGGATGATCCCTCCGGCGGCTACAATGAGCTGAGCAAAGGCAGGCAAAGGAGGCAGGGCAAAAGTTCCGCTTTGGGTGATGAGCTGATTTTGTTCAAGGAGTAGAGTTGCCTCTTCACCGTCGTGCAGCGATTCAACTAAATGGGGAGCTATAAAGAGCGGAATGCCTAAGTTAATAGCGTTGCGAAAGAAAATGCGGGCGAAACTGCCAGCGATAATAGCGCCGACTTGTCGTCTTTTTAAAGCTAGCGGAGCATACTCGCGGGAAGAACCGCAGCCAAAGTTATTGCCTGCTACAATAATGTCGCCGGGTTGGGCATGCTGAGCAAATTCAGGCCGCGCCTCAATGAAAGCTGCTTGTCCTACATCTTCGTTGGGGCGCATATAAGGTGCGTATCGGCCAGGGACAATTTGATCTGTGTCAACATCATCGCCAAATTTCCAAATTTTTGCCATGTTTATTCCTCCTTAGGATAAGAAAGCTCGCGGATCAGTTATTTGACCAGTTAATGCTGTTGCAGCGGCAACTGCGGGTGAGGCAAGGTAAATTTTTGATGTTGGTGAGCCCATTCGCCCTTTGAAATTGCGGTTGCCAGTGGATAGGCATACATCATCATCACCCAATGTGCCATTATGTCTTCCCATGCACGCGCCGCAGCCGGGCGTTGTAAGAATTGCTCCAGCGGCGATCAGTGTGGAAAGAGTATCATCATCACTGGCGCGCTGCAGCTCGCGCTCCGAAGCCGGTGTTACAATAAATCTCACTTGACTGTTGACGCGCTTACCTTTGAGAATATTTGCAGCAATGCGCAAATCCTCATAACGGGCGTTTGTGCATGTACCTAAAAACACTACATTAACTTTTGTGCCTTGTACTTCTGAAATGTCCACTACGTGATCCACTGCATGAGGGATGGAAATCTGCGGTTCAAGGGTGTTAAGGTCAAACTCGAAGGTTTGTGCATAATGGGCATCGGGATCAATGTACAGCCAATCGGGTACTTGATATTGTTCAGCTACTTCACCGTTTGGAGGAAAAATGCCGGCTTTGGCTCCCATTTCTACAGCCATGCTGGATATTGTTTGTCTTCCTTCAAGGGGCAGCCAATCTAGACCATGGTATTCAACTGCAGCATAATTGGCACCATCAATTCCCAACTGACGGCTGAATTTCAGAGCTAAATCTTTGGCATAAACCCCAGGTGGAAATTTGCCTTTGGCTATTAGACGGATTGTTTCCGGAACGCGCATCCAAGTATTGCCAGTAGCATAGATGAGAGCTACATCGGTCGAGCCCATGCCGCTGCCAAAAGCTCCAACAGCTCCGTAGCTGGTTGAGTGTGAATCAGCTCCAATGACGATCATGCCCGGTTGGGCGAGTTTTTCTTGTACGAGCAGCTGATGGCAAATGCCGCGTCCTACATCAAACAGGCGAATACCTTGTTCAGCGGCAAAACGACGAACGAGGTTTTGGCTGTTGGCAGTGCCAACTGTCGAGGGAGGAACAACATGATCAAAGACAATGACAATTTGCTGAGGGTTGTAAACTCGATCTTTTCCTAATTCTTTTTGGAGGATTTCTATGATGCCCGGCGTTAAAGAATCGTGACTCATAACCAAGTGGGGCTGGACAATAACCAATTCTCCAGGCTGAACGGGACGCCCAACTGCATGAGAGAAGATTTGTTCTGTTAAGGTTTTTCCCATATCGTTTTCCCTATCGAGCTATTTTGCAATTAAACCATGCTCATGAATGCCATTGCCATTCTTTTCATGCTCGGCATATAGTAGGTTGTCAACATCTTCCAAGGTAAGCATAGATTTATCTGCAAGAGTTTTTATTTTTTCTGTAATATGTTTGACTTGCTCATCAGTTAAATCTAGCCCTAATTGATCAACCCGAAAGCGGACTGCGTTCCAGCCAGTTAGCCGATGAGCAATGTGGATGTAGCGGTTGAGTCCAAAAGCTTCAGGGTTTAGTGCTTCATAAGTGGAAGGGTTATTGAGCACAGCTTTGGCATGAATGCCGGCTTTATGGGTGAAGGCAGCAATGCCGGTAATGTAATTATTAAAGGGAATATCCACACCGACAAGCTCTGCTACGAAATGATCAATCTCTTTGATCATCGGCAATTTATATTTCTGCACCCATGCCGGGTTGGTGGCATAGAGGCGGGCAATAAATCCTCCTAAGGGAGTAATACCATTGCGTTCCCCAATACCAAGCACACTAGTGTCAATGTGAGTAGCACCGGCTTCAAGTGCAGCGTAAGCGTTTGCGATAGCGCAACCGGTGTCGTTGTGCCCGTGAAATTCGATGTCGCAGTGAACGCGTTGGCGGAGCTGATAAACGAGATCATAAATTTGGCGCGGGTTGCCAATGCCGACAGTATCTGCGATCCCTACACGGTTAATGCCCAATTTATCCACTGCCTCATAGACTTTAAATAAATCTTCTGGATTGCTGCGCAGGCTGTCTTCGGTGCTGAAGCGAACTTC
The DNA here is from genome assembly GCA_034429745.1 of Anaerolineales bacterium. GTDB lineage: Bacteria > Chloroflexota > Anaerolineae > Anaerolineales > DRKV01 > JBAXBF01. The sequence goes on along the minus strand of DAOUFY010000172.1, from coordinate 11,164 downwards.
GACATTTTGGCTCATTAAGTAACTAAGCACTTCATAAGCCATATCAATAATTTGATCAATGTTCTTTCCATGGCTGAACTGCCGCAAATGGGAAGAAGTGCCAATGACTATATCAACTCCTTGAACGCCGGTTTCTACTGCCATTTTCGCATCGGACATTGCGCAACGGGTATGGGTAAGCGTCTTTGCCCGCAAGCCAAGTTTAGCGATGGTCTCACAATCTTTGGCACTTTGAGGAGAAGCAGCCGGGGTAGTTAACTCAATGTATTCTACGCCAAATTCGTCTAGCATCTTTGCAATTTGCACCTTTTGTTCAGTGGTAAAAAATGCATTGACGAACTGTTCCCCTTCACGCAAGGTTGATTCAATAATAGAAAAATTTTCAAGACTCATATTGCCTCCTATAAGTTATAAAAAAAACCATCTCACCTTTTCGTCTGGTGAGATGGTCTTGAATTACTCTTTTGGGAAGGTAAGCGAAGCTACCAGACGAAAAACCTTTCTTCTGGAAATGCCTTCTTAGCCTTCTTTGCGTCAGAAACAACCATCATTTTGCAACTCATAGTCGTTATTATACAAAGTGAGCCGAGATGAGTCAAGCGCTGAAAGCTATCAAGAACTATCAAACTTTACCTCCATTCCATTCTTCGGTATTGAAACGCTTGAAATAACGATCGATTTCCGAGCGCATAGAAATGCCTACCCGCTCAAAACAATCCAATAGCTGTGAGTAAGTACTTTCACCGCCAAGAAAATCCCAAAATTCTTCAGCAATCAGAACCTCGCAGTTAATATCCAACATGCCTTTCATTGTCCAACGTTCATAAGGTTTAGGATCATAAGGATTATATGGAATCGCGAGAAATGAATGTACATTAGCGTTAGGATATTTGGTTAAGTAGATAGCACACCATTCTAATAAAGTACGCTTGTAATTCATAAATTCATCTAAATTAGGTTTTACAGTTTTGAGGTCAATTAGATAAACAGTCCCTTGTTGGTCTTTAATAACCAAATCTGCTTTTACTGTTCTGAGAGTAGTGATTTTCCCTTGCAGGCACGCTTTCCTAATTAGTTCGATTTCTTTTTCTTTATTAGGTAAGGCTTTACCAAGACTTAAAGAATTCAGAATAGTTTGAATGGTATGTTGGGCTTCTAAGCGGATTTCATTTCCAACACTATATTGGGATTGAGCGTGAGGAAAATGAAAATTGGCTATAGAAACAGCCACAGGTTCAAATATTGAAATGCCAAAGGTTGTGTTGAGAGATTGAATAAAGGAATATAAAGCCATGCGATCTTTGCCTAATAACCGGTAGTGAAAGGGCATATGTTTTGTCTCTGGCTTATAGTGCAGCAGTTTATTGCGTAAACTATTGCGAATAATATCTTCTACAATGGCAATTTGTTGATCAGATAATGGCATGGCTTATGCTTCTTTTAAGTGGAAGATGCTTTCCGCGTAAGCAGATTTATCTTTTTCAGTGCGGTTCAGAACAGGGCGTCGAAAACATTCAACGATTTGCATTGCAGCTTTTTCCGCAATGATTGGATATAAGTTGTATTTATCATTAGCAACTAAGAAAACATGGTAGTCATCAGCTAGTACATTCTTGCAATTCAATAACACCTCAGCGATGCCTTGAATATAGGCTTCTCGAGCTTCTTTTCCTTGTCCGTTTGTCATAGCACCAATTTCCAATTCATCATGACGGGCAAAGCCAAATAATTCGTAAGCATAAGCGTGCTGTTCGTGATAGTCAATCAACCCAAGATAAGGTGGGCTAGTGAAAATTCCTTGGATCTTTTGACGTTTGATAAGTTCTCCGAAAACGGGAAAAGCTTTTTGAGCTTCATCAATGATATTGATGTTTCTTGCATCACCTGCTAGGCAGAGCTGATAAGTATTGGTGCGCAGTCGCTGAAAGGTGGCTAAACGTTGAATAGTGTCTGTGCTGTAACGTTTCCACCAGTAAAGAGTAGTAAACAGGGGTTTGCATAGTTTGCCATGCTTGGCACAATAATATACACTACGTACAGGCTCAATTAAGGTCGCTAAATCAGCATGAGTAGTTGCCCTGCAGGTTCGTACGGTACGGCTGAGAATGACTTGCAGAACGCGTTGAACGTTGGGATCGTTGATGTTTTGGATATAATCTCTCAATACCTTAATTTCATTGCGAATGGAAGGCAAATACCAATGATCTAAAAAAGTAATTGGGTTTTCTATCTTCAACTTAACATGATATTGGTGGACTAGTTGTTGATAACGGCGCAAGAACTCCTTTTCCTTTTCTTTGCCATATTCATCTTGGTCAATCAACCCTTTTCTGACCTTAACCTTAAACTCTGGAGAGGGAAAATACCGCTGATTAAAAGCGTTCAATTCTTTTGTTAATAAAGTGTCGAATTCAAGAATATTGGTTTGACTAATATACTGTTGGAGTTTTCGAGTAGCATTAATGAGTTCTTGTTGGATAGCGATAAGCGGATGTTGGGCTACTTTAATGTTGCTTATTAATACATTAAATTCAGAAACATCAATTCCTAAAGCATGAATGCCTAATTCATTGGCTTGGACAAGTGTAGTACCGCTGCCGCAGAAGGGATCTAGAATGATATCATTGGGATGAAAATATACCTCTTTTTTGAATTCATCAATATGATCGTCAATAAAATACTCTACTAATTGGGGAATAAACTTGCCTTTGTAAGGGTGAAGACGGTGAACATGCTTTGTCGTATCAGTTTCTTTGTAGGTGTCAAAGGAGAGTGCCCAGTTGATATCTTCTCCTAAAGCGGCTTTCCAATCAATTTCTCGGCGGCCAATGAAGGATTGATAATATTTATGTAGTTCTTGTTTAGAAACTTTTGGGTTGCCGTTATCACCATATTTGGTGATGCGTCCATATTGAATGAGATAACTGATATTAGAAGAGGTTATCTTTCTTTTGAAGGTATGGGTAGCCCATTGGCTAGCTTCAGCAACTGTAACGAGGTCATCAGGGATCATCCTTTTTCCTCCGTTAATCCTTATGGGTTAACTTGCTGACGAAAATATTTTTCAGCGAGCTGATCAATGAAACCCTCATGAAGCATTTTATCAATAAGCTTATCTAATGTTTGTTTTAGTTCTTGGTTGCCCTTCTGGATGGCAATAGCCGGACCATCTTCGACGATTTGTTCAGTGAGGATAATACGCAGTTTGTGGTCTGATTCATAAGCCACAGCTGTGGACGAATCCAGCAGGCCAATTAAAATGGTATTGGTTGTCAAGCCATAGACTAATGCATCAGCTGAATCATAGCGGTTAAGGTTATTAAGCGGCAGCAGGCCGGGGCGAACAAGTTCTTCAATTACCCATTTATCCAGTGCGGTGTTGGTGATAACGCCAATATTGTAAATGACAATATCTTTTGGTTCATTGATGGTGATTGGCAGATCAGGGGCAGTAACAATACATTGATATTCTCGATAATAGACTTGACTGAAATCTACGATTTGGCGTCTTTTTTCAGTAGGGGTGATAGAACCAATAGCCACATGAACATCACCTTTTTCAACCGCGGGCAATAAAGCGTCAAAGTTCTGATAGTCGCGGATATCTGCCACGACGCCGCCGCGGCGAGCGATTTCCTGAATGAGTTCGATGTCGAAACCTTTAAGGTTGTTTTCTTTATCTAAATACTCCCATGGAAGGAAGTCGGCACTCGTAGCTACGCGCAGCGTATCCCCAACGATAGGCTTGAGGGAAATCACTTCTTCTGTTGGTGCTGCAATGGTAGGGAAAGGCGGCGAAGTAGGTTGTGGGGTATATGTTATCGTTGGCTTTGGAGCTGTTTGTGCCAAACAAGCAGTAAATAACAAGCTAATTAACCAGATGCCAATTGCTCTCAGGTATAAAGGTTTCATAACTGCTTCCTAATTATTCTTGATTATGTTCTTTACCATTATACCTTATTCAGCTATATTTCGACGATTGCCCTAAAAAGTGATCAGGAAAGAATAATCGGCCATCTGTAATGGGGAGAATTGCAGGCAGCTTAATACTTCTCTTCCCCATACCTTAATGATTGAGGAAGAGAAGTCAAAAGGAGGAACAAACGAAGAAGAGTAACGGGTATGGAGTGAAAAACAGCACTAAATATTTTCCTAATGGATCTCGACCGGACAACTAAAAATGCGTTCTTTGATCTTCGTTTTTTGTTGTCCAACTATCTCAAAACTCCCGTTTAATCGGATATCATCAGATGAACTGCCAAGCATCACTTCGATCTCACCAGCCTCCACGACAAAATCTAAGTTTTCATCGTAATATGCAAGCATATCCACTGGAAGTCGGAAAGTTATATATTTTGATTCACCTGGAGCAAGTGTCAAACGACAAAAACCTTTCAATTCCTTGATTGGTCTGGGGGGATTTGCATAAATATCGCGGATGTAGAGCTGAACTACTTCGTCGCCAACATATTTTCCATTGTTGTGCACAAACAGGCTAATAAAGACAAATTCTCCCTGAGCAGCTTGTTTTGGTTCAATTGATAGATTTTTGTAATCAAAGCTGGTATAGCTTAGTCCATGCCCAAATGGATAAAGGGGTTGGGTGCTTTCAGCGACATAGTCATTATAAAGATAAGATTTCCCACCCGCGGGTTTGTGGTTATAGAATAACGGTACCTGCCCGACTGAACGCGGGAAACTCATCGGAACCTTTCCCCCCGGATTCACATCACCAAAAAGCGCGTCTGCAATTGCAACCCCGCCTTCCTCACCAGGCAGCCAGGCTTCTATGATTGCAGAAGCTTTTTCGGCTATATCGGGAATAGCTAAAGGACGACCGTTAATAAGCACAACTACAGTTGGCTTGTTCAACGAGAAGACAGCTTGTGCCAACTCGCTTTGTACTCCAGGCAGTTTTAAATCGGCATTATCGCGAAATTCTCCACAAGTGCAGTCAGGTGTTAAGCCAGACTTATCTCCCAACACAAGCACAACTATATCGGCACGTTCGGCAGCCTTTAGTGCTTCATGAAATCCATCACGCGAAGGCGAGTGGATATCACATCCTTTTGCATAAAGAACCTTTGTATTAGGCACTTTAGCCCGAATGGCATCAAGAATAGTAGGAATATTTATTTGACCGTGATTTATGAAAGAAGTATCTGCTTTATAGAAGCATGAATCAGGCGGTTGAGTATGGGATAGCAGCTCTGCAACAGCCGCATAAGAATAATCTCCCAACAGGTTGCGGCTGCTGTTGGCATTAGGACCGATGACTGCCAAAGTTTTGAGTGTCTTTTCAAGTGGTAAAGTGCCGTCATTTGAAAGCAAGATGAGGCTCTTGACAGCAATCTCGCGTGCTAAAGCCCGCTGAGTACGTGTTTCAAATACCTCAATAACTCGGCTTTCATCAACAAACGGATTTTCAAATAAACCTAGTTCATATTTTTTCTGAAGATGACGGCGCACTGCTTCATCAACTTGATCGAGAGTGACCAATCCTTTTTCTAATGCAATTTTTAGGTGCTCTCCATAGCAGCATCGCGTTGGAAGTTCAACTTCTATTCCTGCCATAAGTGCCATCGCTGCTGCGGTGGTATAATCAGGTGCGGCATTATGATAATGATGAAGCATGCTGATGGCTTGGTAATCCGATACTATCAAGCCATCAAAATGAAGAGCATTACGCAAAAGATGAGTCAGTATATCGCGCGAAGCGGCTACAACTTGCCCGTTTAGTTCTGGATAAGCATTCATTACAGAAGCTACGCCAGCTTTGTGAATAACTGCCTGAAAAGGCATAAGATAGACATTCCAAAGCTCATTTATACTCAAGTGAACAGGAGCGCAATTTAACCCACCTTCGGAAAAACTATGTCCGACAAAGTGTTTAGCCGTTGCCATGACACCGGTTTTTAGATCATCTCCTTGCAGACCGCGTACATAATGGATTCCCATTTGACTGGCAAGCAACGGATCCTCTCCAAAGGTCTCTTCGACGCGTCCCCAACGCGCATCGCGAGCAATATCTAGCACCGGAGCTAGTCCTTGATGTACACCAACAGCTCGCAATTGTTGTTTAATTTCCGATGTCATTTTCTCGGCAAGCTGGGGTTGAAATGTACTAGCTAACCCGATCATTTGAGGATATGCGCTTCCTCCAAGCATCATTGCACCTAAACAGCACTCCTCATGCATGATAGCTGGAATACCTAGTCGAGTATTCTCAATTAAGAATTTTTGAATTTGATTAGCCGTTCTTGCAATGTTTACTGGATCAAGCGTTGAAGCGCCTCCGACACGGGTGATCTGACCAACTCCATCCTTTAAATTGAGAGCAACTTTTTGCGGATCAAGTTCCCCGTTAGTTTGCAAATCGTAAATCCAGAAAGAACAAAGCTGTGCAAGTTTTTCATCTAAATTCATTTGGCTTAAATATTTTTCAACTAGTTGATTGATGTTTGATCTCATAGTATTATGTCCTCACTAGCCTTTAAGTGCTCCAGCTGTTAAACCGGAGACAATTTGTCGTTCAGCAAAGAGATAAAAGATTACTGGTGGTATTGCTGATAAAGTTACGAAAGCAGCGAGAAGTGAAAGCTCCTGTCCATATTGTCCTTGAAACTGCATTGTTCCTAGAGGCAGAGTCCATAAATTTTCTTTATCTAACACTACCAAAGGGACAAGCAAATCATTCCAACTCACAATCATTGTCAAAGCAGCCACCGCAGATAAAGCAGGAACAGATAAGGGCATGAGAATTCTCCAATAGAAATTAAAAGCATTGCAGCCGTCTAAATAGGCTGCATCTTGCAATTCTGCTGGAATCGACATAAAAAAGCCGCGTAAAATCATAATGTTGGTGGATAATAAAAAAGCAATCTGCACCAGTATTACTCCTAAAAGCATGTTGGTCAAATTAATGTGGCGCAACACAATATAGACCGGGAGAATAGCGATATTGATCGGAAACATGAGTCCCAAGGTATAAACATTGAAAATAAGGTTCTTGGCGCGGAAGTTCATTCTTGCTAGCGTAAATGCTGCCATGCTGCAGAAGAGAACTACACCTAGTGTCGTTGCTGTCATAACAATAAAACTGTTTGCCAGCATGAGCCAAAAAGAAGACATATTTAAAATTCTTTCATAGTTTTCCCAGCGCGGGGGAATTGGTATAGAATATGGTTGACTCATGTACTCGCCGCGAGTTTTTAATCCCCCCATTGCATTGATAATAATTGGTGTGAGAACTAATATCACAGCACTAATTAGAACCAGATACAAAATCATTTTCACAAAATATTTCTGTAGAAGAATTTTTACAGTTATTTTAGACATATAGAAGACCTTTTTAGAAACCGCCTAAATAATCTTGTTGGGGAATAAGCCGTTGATATATTAGAGAAATGAACAAGCAGATTAAAAACATTACAATAGAAACTGCAGAGCCGTAGCCGAGGTAAAATCTTACAAAACCAAAGCGATACATATAGGTAGCCATCACTTCACTGGCGCTTACTGGTCCCCCACGCGTCATAATCCATACGAGGACGAATTGCTGAAGAGAACCTAGAATAGATAAATATACTGAAGTTCGAATCGTACTGCCAAGTAAAGGCAAGGTAATATGAGTGATTAATTGCCTTCGATTTGCTCCATCAATTCGGGCAGCTTCTTCAAATTCGACAGGAATGCTCTGCAACCCAGTCATATAGAGCAGCAAATGGAACCCAAAGTACTTCCAAGTTAGAACGACAAAGATACACAGCATAACAGTATGGGGATTTCCTAACCATGATTGAGGCTTTAAGCCAGGGATAAGGATCAATAGTGCATTGATAAAGCCGCGATCTGGATCCGGATTGTATAGAGAAAGCCACATGATAGCTGTCATTACTTCAGAAAAAACATATGGCATAAAAAAGACAGTGCGAAAGAAAGCACGTCCAGGTAAGTCTCGTCCTAACATGAGAGCGAGGCTCATTGCTAAAGGTAGTTGAATAAGAAGAGAAAGAAATACAATAATAAACCCATTTTTAAGAGCAATGAAGAAAACTCGATCGGTTAGAATTCGCCTGAAGTTTTCTAGACCAACAAAATCAACTGCCGGTCCGAAACCTTTCCAATTGAAAAAACTGTAGTACACAGATTGAAAGATAGGATAAATAAGAAAAACTACGAACAGGATCATTGAAGGAGATAAAAAGAACACAATGGTAAGCAAATCCTCAACAGATTTTAATGCGAGTACCTTCTTCGGATGTATTAATGTTTTCTTGGCAATCGAATCCATAAATAGATGTTTCCCTTACTCAAAGTGGTTCAAACATGATGAACCTGTCAATATTCTTGTTATAGCCGTTTGCCGGCTGCGAGATTTCTCATAGAAAAGGATGGTTTTGACAGTCATCAATACCATCAAAACCATCCTGAAGCCAATAAGGTACTATTTGAGTTCTTGAGCAGCAGAGTCTTCTATCGCTTGTGCTGCTTGTTCGGGGGTCAACGTGCCGGCAAAAATTCCTTGAACACTGTCGTTAACTACTGCACCAACAGCTGGAGGCAGAGCTTGATCATAATACAATTGGAAATATTTTGCAGCTGCGGCACCTTGCTGAACCAACTTTAATGAAGGATCTTCTACGCCGACTTCAGCACCTTTCACCACTGGCAGAGAGAGCCCAATTTTCGCTTGGGCAATTTGCGAATCGACACTGCTAAGGTACTTAAGAAAATCAACAGCTTCGGGGGGAGCATTTTTACCAACTACGAAACCATTGCCGCCACCTAGAGCATCATTCGGATCTCCTGCGCCACCTTCCACAGCTGGGAAGGGGAACCAACCGAGTTTATCACCTAGTCCTTTTTTATCCACGCTGCTGTCTCTAAAAGCGTTAGGTGCCCATTGCCCCATCAAGTCCATAGCTGCTTTGCTGCTGCTCATAATCACTTGTTCATCTGGCCAAGTAGCAGCGAGAAAACCTTCTTGAAATGGTTCTAAAGCAATAAGTTCTTGAAGTTTCTTGCCAGCCTCTATAAAAGGAGCATCAGCAAAAGAACCTGTACGATTGTATGCGGCATCAAAAGCGGCTTTTCCACCAGTCCGCACTGCAAGATACTCCCAATAAAACGCACCAGGCCATTTATCTCCCTCACCAAGTGCAATAGGAGTAATACCTGCAGCCTTTAGCTTCTTGATGTCATCTAGAAACTCGCTCCATGTGGCCGGAGGTTTTTCAATGCCAGCTTTTTGAAAAAGTTCTTTGTTATACCAGAAACCGACCATACCCATATCTCGAGGAACACCATAATATTTACCTTCAAAGCTGAATACACCTAAAGCACCTGGTGAAAACGTATCCTTCCAGCCATCTTTTTCCAAATCTGCAGTAATATCTTTGAGGAGACCCGCCTTAGCGTATTCATTCATAGTACCGCCACCCCAGCTTTGGAAAATATCAGGAGGGTTTCCAGACTGCATTACTGTTGTAAGCTTTGTTTTGAATGCTTCATTTTCCAAAACAGTAATATCAATATTTATCTTGGGATTGGCAGCCATATACTCATCGGCTAATTGTTGCCACAAAGCTCTTTCATTTTCTGCAACTTGGATGTGCCACCAAGTAATAGTAACTTTTTCTTTTTCTGGTTCTGCTGCAATCTCTTTGGTGGGTTCTTCTGCAATTGCTTGAGTGGGTTCGGCTGCTGTCTCTTTAGTTGGTTCCTTTGCTATCTCTTTTGGTGTCTCAATCGGAGCAGTTGGTGGAGGGGTTGCTTTGCTGCAAGCTGCTGCAATCAATGTTACCGCTAACATTAAATAAATAAGTGTTATAATTTTTCGGATCATTTTCATCTCCTAATAAGAATCAGATTTAGTTGCCTTTTTACCAACTCGAAAATAGTGTAACAAGTGGGGAGATTTGGTTTATAATTTACTTCATAATAGGGGCTCCTTTCGCTGTAAGGGATTTCCTATAAAAGAGACGGGAGCGGAGTGCCAAAAAAATTAGCCGCTCCTGTCTTTTGGCTTTGTTGTTGAATCGCGTATGATCAATTCGGTAGGTAATTGAAGACGTTCCATTTTTTTAAGGGGATTGTTGATAATATCGAAAAGCATTTGGGTGGCTACTCTTCCCATTAGTTCGAGAGGTTGGCGAACAGTAGTCAATGCCGGTCTAACCAAGGCGGCTTGAGGAATATCGTCGAAACCGATAATTGAGATGTCTTCTGGTATATGCAGTCCTTGATCCCGGGCGGCATCCATTGCTGCCATTGCCATAACATCATTTGAAGCAAAGATCGCTGTCGGTGGATTATCCAAACCAAGCAAATATGCAGCACCAGTATAACCATCTGGCTGATGGAAAGTGCCTTCATATATTAGTTGGGGATCTATGGGAATGTGATAAGTACGCAATGCCGATTTGTAACCTTCTAATCGATCGAGAGCAGCTCCGAGATCAAGCGCGCCAGTTATAAACCCAATTCGTTGGTGCCCAAGCTTAATCAGATATTCACAGGCGTTATATGCTCCCTGCCAATTAGTTGCGCCTACTGCTGCACAGTTTTCGCCATTTCCTTGGTGATCAATCAGTACAAAGGGGAATTTTCTTTTTGTCAGAGCGCTGATGTAATCTACTGGGTTGCGTGGTAAAACAAGCAATAAACCGTCAATTAAACCTTGGGCTAAATTGGTAACGTAATTTGCTTCCTTTGCAGCGGTACGGTGAGTGGTATAAAGGAGCAAATCATAACCTAAGACACCTAATTCAGCATCTATGCCGCGGATGATTTCTCCTATATAACCTGTTCCCAAGTCAGGGACGAGTAGCCCGATTACTTTAGACTTTCCTCCGGCTAAGCTACGAGCTTGAGGATTAGCAACATATTCCAAACGGCGTATTGCCTCAAGTACGTTCTGCCGTGTTTCTTCTCTGACAGTTGCGCTATTGTTAAGCACTCGCGATACGGTAGTATGCGAAACGCCGGCAGCTTTTGCCACATCGAGAATGGTTACCTTATGTTGATGTCTAGCCATATAAAGTATATAAAGTATTAAGTTGTGAAAACGTTATCATAATCAAGCAATAATATTACAAAAATATCGTGATAATTGAAATATTATTACAATAATTATATAAGTTAAAGGGATAAGGCAATTATG
>DAOUFY010000171.1:0-36842 GCA_034429745.1 Anaerolineales bacterium | reverse complement strand
CCGTGCCATTAATAATGACTGAGCCCTTTTCTGTCATTTCAGGAAATTCGCCTAGGAAAATTTCCTGCTTTATTGGTTCGATGCCTTTTCCTGTTAATAAAACAGTAACAAATAGAGAGCTTGCATAAGTTTGGTCGCGATTGACACATTCATCTACGGGGATTTTAGGGGGTTCAAAACGATAACCTAAACCCCATTCTTTTGATTCGGGGGTGTTGCTGGGAAAATATAATTTTAATTCTTTGTTGTATGATTCAATCGGCGTGATCTCATCGAAGAGATCCATCAACCCTTCATTTTTTAAACGTTGAAAGGATTCAAGCTGTACTTCGATGAGGTTGGGTAAAGGAAAGGAAACCGGGATTCGAGCATAGGATTTTTTAGCAAACGCCACAATAACACCTCTTTTTAGAACTCCCAACTTGTGGTTGAGGGTAAGGTAAGAAAATGATTTTTGAGCAAACCACTCCTGGAAAGGATAAATTTGGTTAGAAGAATTTGTTTTTTATTAAAGCTAAAGCAAACTTTTATAATACATCCTTTTTTCAATCTTGACAAGGGTGAAATCGAAAAATTTCTAATTCATTTTTGTACGATGTTATCTTTTTTTCAATTGGGTTATTTTTGTTCTTATAAATACTACGTTATATGGTATAATGTTGCTTTAATTATGTTAAAAAAGTTAATAAGCTACGTCTTACAGGTTAGTTATGCTTCAATATGCGATTAAGAGAATCTTAGCACTTATTCCCATCCTAATATTTGTTTCATTTGTTACATTTGAAATGGTACGGCTGACTCCTGGTGATCCAGCTCTCATTATGGTAGGGGGGAGGCACACCACAGCAGAAACACTCCAAAACATCCGTACAAAATATGGTCTTGACCGCGATCCCATCACTCAATATATTATGTGGTTGGGAAACATTTTCCGCGGAGATTGGGGTGAAAGCTATCGTTTAAAGCAGAAAGTGAGCGCGTTAATTTTAGCCCGTTTGCCGCTTACGATTAAACTCATTATTCTGAGCACAATCATTTCAACGGTGTTTGCTTTAGTATTGGGAATTTTATCTGCAATGTACAAGAACAGCTTCATTGACTATATAGCTTCGCTGATTGGATTGGTAGGGGTGTCGTCGCCGGTGTTCTTTTCTGCAGTGATTGGGGTACTGGTGTTTGGCTATTGGCTGCGCTGGCTGCCGACTTTTGGCGCGGGCAGCGGGTTTTGGGATGAGCTATATCACTTGCTTTTGCCAGCCACTGTATTGGCGCTGAGTATGATAGCACTGACAGCCCGCATGACGCGTTCAACCTTGTTGGAAGTATTTACTAGTGATTATATAGAGGCTGCACGTGCAAAAGGACTGCCAGAGAGCACAATTATTTTCAAGCATGCCTTGCGCAATGCACTGATTCCAGTCTTGACTGTCGCTAGTCTTCAGATGGGCTTTCTACTCGTTGGCAGTGTATTGGTGGAATATACGATGGGGTTAGGGGGATTAGGAAGCCTCATTACGGATGCTATTCAGGGGCGCGATTATCCCCTCATTCAAAGCACAGTGTTGGTTTTAGTTGTCTTTTTTGTGTTTATTAACTTGCTGACAGATTTGCTATACGCGTTTATTGATCCCCGAATTAGATATGATTGAAATCAACGTAGCTAAAAACCCTTTTTTCCGCAATCGCTTAGCCGTGCTTAGTGGAGCAATCTTATTAATTATCTTAATCATAGCACTAGGTGCACCATGGATAGCTCCGCATGATCCGAATGTGCAAAATCTCGGTGATTCACTCGCACCACCAAGCTCAACTTATTGGCTTGGCACAGATAAATTAGGACGCGATGTATTCAGCCGTCTTGTCTTCGGCACTCGCCCGACGTTAGCCGGGGCATTGTTGGTTGTCTTGCTTTCCGAGCTGATCGGTGTGCCATTGGGTTTGATCTCAGGTTATTATGGAGGAAAAGTTGATCAAGTGATTATGCGCGCCTTAGACTTGCTATTGGCTTTTCCTGCCCTGTTGCTAGCTATTTTAATTGTAGCGACTTTTGGCAGTGGCTTGATCAACGCAGCCATAGCATTGGGAATTGTGTATGTACCAGCCATTGCACGCGTCGTACGCAGTGTTGCACTGGTGCAGCGTCAGCAATTATACGTTGAAGCTGCCCGCGCATTAGGTTATGATGACCGACGTATATTATTCCGGCACATACTGCCGAATGTTGCCTCTCCAATTTTTGTGCAGTCCACCATTGATTTGGCTTATGCAATCTTAGATATTGCTGCTTTGTCTTTTTTAGGCTTAGGCATTCAACCACCTGAACCAGATTGGGGTTCCATGCTGGCGGAAGGGAAAACTCATTTGCTTCTTTCGCCCTATGTCTCGCTGGCTTCAGGGGCAGCGATTATGATTACCGTTGTGGCGTTCAATTTATTTGGTGATGGGCTGCGCGCTCAATTTGATCCCCGCCAGAAAGAGATATAGGTTTATGCCCCCATTACTGCAAGTATCGCACCTTACGACAACTTTTCGTACAACACGCGGTTTGCTGACTGCGGTGAATGACATTTCGTTTTCTATACAGCCGGCCGAGGTCGTTGGGCTGGTTGGTGAAAGTGGCAGCGGAAAAAGTGCAACGAGCCGTTCATTAATGGGGCTTATCCCTCAGCCACCTGGAAAGGTACAAGGCAGTATTCTTTTGGACGAAAAAGAATTGATGGGGCAGTCCGCTCGCGAGTGGCAACGCATTCGCGGTGAACACATAGCGATGATTTTCCAAGACCCAATGACCTCACTCAACCCATTATATACTATCGGTGAACAAGTAGCTGAAGCCTTGCGTTTCCATGAAAAGATGACGCAGCAGCAAGCATTGGAAACCACTGAGGAGCTTTTTTATCAAGTGGGTATCCCTCATCCTAAGGAACGCCTCAGAGCTTATCCTCATCAGCTTTCAGGTGGAATGCGCCAAAGGGCTATGATTGCGATGGCTATTGCCTGCAAACCGCGTTTGCTTATTGCCGATGAACCAACGACTGCCTTGGATGTTACTATCCAAGCCCAAATTTTAGACTTGCTGCGAAGTTTGAATGAAAAAAATGGCATGGCGTTGCTGCTTATTACCCATGATTTAGGTATTGTTGCTGAGATATGCCACAAAGTCATGGTGATGTATGCAGGAAGGATTATGGAGAGAGCGGAAGTAAAAGTCCTTTTTGAAAAGCCGCTGCATCCTTACACGTTTGGGCTGATGCAATCACGGCCTGATATTGATCGTCCAATAGAGCGTTTACAGCCCATTCCGGGTTCACCTCCCAATCTCATTGATGTACCCACGGGATGTCCTTTTCATCCACGCTGTACTTATGTTCAAGAGCGCTGCAAGGTTGAAGTGCCGGTGCTGCGCGAGGTTGAGCCGGCCCATGAAAGTGCCTGCCATTTTGCTGAAGTATTACGAGGTATGCCACATGACGCCTGAGACAATATCTACCCCCGCTCCTTTGCTGAGAGTGCAGCATTTGCTTCATACTTTCTCTTTGCCTCAAAGTTGGTGGGATCGCTTGAGAGGCAAGGAAGAAATGAGAATCGTTGCAGTGAATGATGTCAATTTCACCATAACACCCCGCTCTACCATGGCTTTGGTGGGCGAAAGCGGCTGCGGCAAGTCAACAACCGGACGCTGCATTTTGCGTTTGATTGAACCAGAAGCTGGAGAAATTTTTTTTCAGGGTGAAGACGTAAGGGCTGCCTCAGCAGCCAAACTGCGTGAATTGCGGCGCCAAATGCAGATTGTCTTTCAGGACCCTTACTCTTCCTTAAACCCTCATTTTACAGTTGAGCAAACGCTCACAGAAGTGTTGGAGTTTCACCAAATCGGCAGCAATAAAATTGAGCGAAAGGAGAGAGTATTAGCGTTATTGCATCAAGTGGGGCTGGATGAAGCCATGCTGAATCGCTATCCCCATGAGTTTTCTGGGGGACAGCGTCAGCGAATTGGCATAGCGCGGGCTTTGGCAGTCGAACCACAGTTTGTCGTCTGTGATGAACCAGTGTCCGCATTAGATGTAAGTGTGCAAGCGCAAATCATCAATTTATTAATTGATTTGCAGGCAGCACAAGGGTTGACGTATCTTTTTATTGCCCATGACTTAAGCGTTGTTCATCATATTAGTGATGAAGTGGCTGTGATGTATTTAGGACAAATTGTAGAGCAAGCAGAAACTGAAGAACTCTTCAGCCATCCGCATCATCCATATACTCAAGCGCTGCTTGCGGCTATTCCTCGCCTGAATCCCACTAAAAAGCACGACCACAACCTGGTGCGCGGTGAACTGGCGATAGAATTAGCCGCGCAACGCGGCTGCCCCTACCGTAATCGCTGTGCCTTTGTTATGGCGCGTTGTGATGAAACACCGCCCTTGACAGAAGTTGCTCCACAGCATTGGAGCCGGTGCTGGTTATGAAACAAGGTGTTTTTCTATATAATCTACCGCTTCTCCAACGGTTGTGATGGAACGGGCATCTTCGTCAGATATGTGCCCGCCGAATTCATCTTCAAATGCCATAATCAAGTCAACCAAGTCTAGGGAATCGGCGCCTAAATCTTCTCGAAATTTCGACTCAAGTGTTATGGCACTCTCATCGACGTTTAGAATGGAGATGATGATGTTTTTGACTTTAGTGAAAGTTTCGTTATTCATGGTTAGAAGAATGCCTCCTCATGGTTTCAATAGCATATCATACCTTTGGAATAAAGCCTTGTCAAGGTAAGCTTTAAACCATAAAGACGCCGCAAACAGCGTCTTTATGGTCCCAGGAGGTCTGATGCTTTGTGTTCTATCTAAAGGTGAAAACACACGATGATAAAAAAAGTTACGCAAGTTGGACGCAGAAAAGATGATCATCTGCGCATTAATCTTGAAAAGGATGTCCGCTCTTGGTTGGATAATGGGTTAGAACGCTACCGCCTAAAACACACTGCCTTGCCGGAGATCAATTTGGAAGATATAGAACTATCTTTGTCTGTGTTTGGGCGGCAGCTTTCTATGCCGCTGCTCATTTCTTCGATGACAGGGGGAGTGGATAGTGCTATGGTAATCAATCGCCGTTTGGCTGAAGCAGCGCAGCAAACCAAGATTGCCATGGGGGTCGGCTCGCAGCGCGCAGCATTGGAGGATCCAAGTTTGGCTGCTACCTATCAAGTACGCGCTGTTGCTCCTGATATTTTGTTGTTTGCAAATTTGGGTGCAGTACAGCTTAATTATGGGTATGGTATATCCGAATGTATAAAAGCTGTGGAGATGATCGAGGCAGACGGATTGATTTTGCATTTGAATGCCTTGCAGGAGGCTGTACAGCCGGAGGGCAACACGCGTTTTGGAGGTTTGCTGAAAAAAATTGAGCAGGTTTGTGCAAAGCTGCCGCTACCGGTGATTGTAAAAGAGGTGGGCTGGGGTTTTTCAGAACAAGATGCCAAACGCTTAGCAGCAGCCGGCGTTGCAGCTATTGATGTAGCCGGTGCCGGGGGAACATCGTGGTCTCAGGTAGAAATGCACCGCGCTGAAGATGATCCACAAGCGGCACTGGCTGCAGCCTTTAGTGATTGGGGTATTCCAACCGCTGAAGCAATTCTGAATGTGCGGCGAGCAGCTCCTCAGTTGATGGTTTTTGCTTCTGGGGGGTTGCGAACTGGCGTAGATATTATCAAGTGTGTAGCTTTAGGAGCGACCTTGGGCGGTATGGCGTCTCCTTTTCTAAAAGCTGCCGCTGTCTCGACAGAAGAAGTGGTGCATCTCATCCAAATAATTTACCGTCAGATGCAAGTGAGCATGTTTGCGGTTGGGGCGGGTAAACTAACTCAATTAGCGGATAAGATTATGCTAAAGGCTTGATGCATTCTGCGTCATCGTGTCGCGGATTGTTTACATACGCTGAAATGGGATGCATGATCATTTCTTGTGCCGGGTAAGGAACAAGAAGCTGGGATAGTTCGGAGGGCAGCTTTTCTTCTTTGGCAAGCCAGAGAGAATAGTTTTCTGGTGCTAAGATGACCGGCATGCGTTCATGGATACGAGAAACTAATTCGTTGGCATGAGTGGTTATAATTGTACACGACCGCAGTTCATTACCTTGATCATCTTGCCAGTTTTCCCATAAGCCTGCAAAAGCGAAAGGTTTTGCTGACTTCAAACGGATGTAATAGGGTTGTTTAGCTTTTTGGTTAACTGCCCACTCATAAAAGCCATCTGCTAGAATAAGGCAGCGGCGCCGGGCAAAGGCATGCCGGAAGGATGGCTTTTCTGGTAATGTCTCGGCGCGGGCGTTGATCAAACGTGCGCCGATAGAAATATCCTTAGCCCAAGAGGGGATCAGTCCCCAGCGGTAGAAATCAACTTGCTGCGGGTTCTCATTGGTGATCACTGCCACTGGCTGAGTTGGAGCGATATTGTAGCGCGGCTGCATCTGAGCAGGGATAATAATCCAAGGAAACTCGCGCTGCAACTCTTCAGGGCGCATTGTTATGGTAAATCTTCCGCACATTTTCTATGTTCCAAAAGGTCCTTAGGTGGGGCAATAACCATTTCTTGCCATTTTTTCTTTTCAACCCACAACGTAAAATAAGCAAAGATGGTTTTAATAATTTTCATTTTGCTTTTTCCAAGGCGTTTCTTTGTGTCTAACACCATAGGAACCTCAGAAATGCTGATGTTAAGGTTGATCATTTTCATTAGCATCTCCAGCATGCATTCAAAACCATCCTTTTCAATAATGCGCTCACCATAATAAGATTGCAATTTTTTTATTGCTGATGCTCGATATAATCGAAAAAAAGAACTTACTGTATGTATGCCTTGTACGCCTAAAAATTCCTTAACGAAAGTATTGGCTATGCTGCTTAAAAACACCTTTACTAAGGAAGTGTTGATAATTTTCCCGCCATAGGTGTATGGACTGGCGAAAATGACCTCATATCCCTCTTCGCTGCGGTGAAACATTTGCTGTAATAATTCAACTCGTGATGTGTTGTCTCCTTCTAGCGTGATTACCCAATCGTTATCTGATAAAAGGGGTGCAATGTATTGAAAACCTGTTTGGAAAGCTCTGCCCGGCCCAGAATTGTGGCTGTGAGAAAGAACAACAACATCTAAGTGAAATTCATGTGAAAAGTGCTCAATTGCTTTTACTGTGTCATCAGTGCTGCCGTCATCTATAGCCACAAACTTCAGGCGATATTTATCGTTAAATGTTATGACTAACTGTTGGCATGACTGAAACAAAAACGGTATATTTGGAGCTTCGTTGTATAGAGGAATTAAGAAATATAAGGAGGGTTTAGTATTCATGCGTCATTCATAATACGGGAAAAGTATTGGTTACGGTAATCTTTCTTCGTTGCCTTTGCCATTCGATTGTATCTTTTAGCCCAGTGATCAGATCCACTTTGGGTTCAAATCCTAAAACTTGACGAGCAAGGCTGATATCAGGCACTCTGCGCATGACATCTTCATATTTACCAAAAGTCTCATAAGGGATGTATTGAATTATTGGTTCTTCGTTTTCCCAAATCAAGTTCCAAATCGTTTTTGCTAAATCTTCGATGGAAATTTCAACTGTATTCCCAATATTGAATACCTGATTATTGGCGCGAGGATGATCCAATGCAGCGATAATCCCTGCGACATGATCGCTTACGTGAGTAAAAGAACGAGTTTGTTTTCCATCGCCGTGCACTGGCAGAGGCTGCTTTTCTAAGGCTGCTTCAATGAAGACGGCTTGTGGACCTCCCCACCAACTAAGATTCTGGTTTCTGCCATATCCACCAAAAAAACGAAGAATGACAACATCAATTCCGTATCGTTCGTGGTAGGCGAAGGCAAGCTGCTCTTCAAACATTTTAGACACAGCATAAGCCCAGCGCCGAACTTGGGGAGAACCGATCATCATCAACGAGTGTTCATGAAAGGGCGGTTCAGGGTTTTTGCCATATACGTCGGAAGTGGAAGCGAGAATGAGTTTTGCTTTTTGAGCGACAGCTGCACGCATCACATTTTCCGACCCATGGGCATTTACGGTAAGGGTGTCCAACGCGTCGCTGTAGCGGGGGATTTTGTAAGCGGCCAGGTGAATGATGGCATGGCAACGTTGAGCAGCTTTTAAAACGGATTCTAAATTGCAAATATCTTCTTGATAGAAATGAAAACATGGGTGATGAAAGAATGGTTCCAGGTTAATAAGGAACCCATGAGATAAGTTGTCAATACCAATGCCTTCATCTCCTCTATTGATCAGTGCTTGAGCTAGGTTAGAGCCAATAAAACCTGCAACACCGGTGATAAGTATTTTCATGTTGTATTTTATATATCCCTTTAAAATAAAAATACGCAATTATTGAGAATATTTTAACACGTACTAATCGAATAACTAAGCCTTTTTCTCTTGATTGATGGCTAATGGTTAAGGTGGCGATGCAGAAATACATTTGCTGTCAAGATTGCGGTAAATTTTCCCAATAGGCAGTTTTATTATTAATTCAAGTTTCAGTTCGCCTAATTTATTTAATTTTTCTAAAGCTTGATTGTTGAAGTACAAGTAGTGAGACTTTGGTGGCATTTCAAAATCCATTTGTGGCATAAAATAAGCTAAACCAAAACCGGCCGGAATTACTAACACTCGCTGATCGTAAAAAGATAGGGGAATAAGCACTGTGTTGCACCACGGTGTTTCTGCTTGAGGCTGATAGGTTATTTGCTCACTTACTTTATCACGCCATTGAAGATATTCTTGGGGTTTGTAATAGGTAAAGTTTTCGAGGTAATCTCTAATGTAATTATTTACAAATAGAGGTGTGGATAAAAGACAAAGGAAGAGATAAAGCGTTAAAATTCGGTAGCGTTTAAAAGATATCAATAGTAAAACGGAGAGAAAAAGATGAGCGCCAACCACGCGTCCTGCGCCGCCGATAGGGTACATTATAAACACGGAAAGACATAATGGAATAAGATTGATTAAGTGAAAAAGCTTTTCTTCAGGTGAAAGGTTGAGACCCACAAGGGTTTTTTTGTTGACTCTATAAATGACAAATTCACTGATAATTATTAGTATTAAGAACAATGTAATGTAGAGAATTATTGAAGAAATTGCCAATGGGTCCTCAGCGATCCAATAATAATTATCAAAGATGAAATCCTGCAGACGGCTTATTCCTTCTGTTAAAGAAGATGAAAAGCCCTGCATTACCTTGAAAATGGAATTAAGAGTTGGAGGAGTAAGCCATTGGTTGATTTTTATGATTAGCAATGTTATGGACCCACACAATCCTATAGATATTACTTTCCAACGCCAATGGTCTGGGAAAATGAGTGCGAAAAAAGGAAGGAATAAGATTGCCCAAGATACTCTAATCAATGATATTAAAAAGAGCCCTATCATTGAAAGAATAATGATATAAAGAGGCAACTTTTTCTCGCGATTGGACAGTAAATGATAGAACAAGGCAGCAAGAACGCATGCTGAGGTTTGATGCATAGCCTCTTGGCTTATTGTTGGTAAATACATCAACAAAGACCAAGAGGTAAGGAGAAGAGCTGAAAAGAAGAGTAATTGTTTGCGGTCAGGGTGGATAAGCCATAAGAATAGGTAGATGCCTATAGCAATAAAAACAAAGTTAATGATTAATCCAGTGTAAAACGTCCAGCCAAAAATATGGCCTAGACTGCCGTATATAACAGCAAAGTAAGGCCCATGAACACCAAAGCGCGAAAAAGGTGCGGCCGCTACTTTTTCATTTGGTGCATAAAAACCGCTATTCCAGCCAACTTCACTGAACGAATAAGCTGTACGCCAATAATCAACTATGTCATTCCAAGAGGCAGGTACAAATCGAGAAAGACTTGAGTGAAGCAAGATGTGGATAAGGCTTAGAGTCAATATGGCAGGAAGCACAGCTAGAAGTAAGTATATCAATGGTCTTTTCACATTGACAATCCATGGATGGTGCTGTGTCAGAAATGTTCTCAATTTGGGGGTTGAGTTAGGCAGAGCCTTTTTTTCTTTTGCGTCATTAGTCCAAATCATAAATAATAACTTTCTGAAGAAATAAAGTTAAAGGTGCTGATGAAGCGGATTGGGGGTTTTGCCAGGATTTCTACGGCGAGGGAAAGCGCCGGGGTTTTTGTACCATAATGCGGTGAAACCCACCCTACCCAAGGGAAAGCTTCTCCGCTGCCGCAAAGCAGGTTGCCGGCACGGATAAGTTGATAACGAATATTCAGTAAGCTCTCTTCACTTTCAGCAGTGCAGCTAAGCGTTGCTGTTCCAATGGGATAAAAAAGGCTGAGATGAATCAGCGTGTCTTGTTCTGTCATGTGGTAATCTGCATCCAGCAAGAGCCAATGCAGGCGGGCGGTGATCGGTTTAGGAGCAGAAGTGGGTTTCAGCACATCTTTTACTTCCCAGTGTCCGTCATGGAAAGCCGTCAACGTTCGCTGATGGAGAATACCTAGTTTTTGGTAACCGTCATGTTGAGCGCTGAAAGATTCACTTATTTCATTTTTGGTATGGGAAAGAAGCTGCCCCTGCGCCCAATGCAAATAAAGAAACTTCCCGGCGCGTTGCATTTGCTCTTGATGATTTATGGTTACAGTATTGTGGAGTAATGTAGAGGTGAAGATGTTATTCCAAGGCGGTTCTGCGTTGTATAAATATGTACCGCTATCTTGAGCAATGTTTAAGCCGCGCCACCACAGGTCAACATGGAGCTGATCGGCGTGCGCTGGGCGGGATGTGAAGCGAGCTACGCGCAAATATGCCCAGCTGTGCTGATCGGGAAGCCTAAGGACATGGGGCTCATGGTCAGATGGGATTGGAGAAGAGCGCTTTGCAGCTGTCGCAATAACGGATTTATGCAAGTGAGGTGCTGCTGAAAACCATAAGCTCATTTCATCCCAAGAGCCTTCGTCAAAAAGAGGCTGACCGAGGAATAGCCGCGCAGCAGCTTGAACTACGGGACGATAATCTTTATATTCGCAGGAAGTAAGCGGAAAGATATAGGAACCGTCATTATGTCCTAAATTTGGCGCAGTTCCGCTTTCGGGATCAACTAAGGCATGCAGCCAACATGTTGCCGCTTGCAGTTTCTCTGCAGTGGCAGTAGGAAAAGGTGTAGCATCCTCTGCAGTTTGCCAGAGGAGGGTAAGCCAAAGGGCTAATTGCAGCATCATGCGGTGATAATTAGTGCTGTGTTGAACGTAGCATCCATCAGTAGAGATTTGCTGTTGAAAAGCTTGATGGGCTAACTGCCAGCCTTTTTGCCTCCATTGAGGGGCTAGTGGGTAGGTGGGCAAAGCTAATCCTGCGGTATATAAACCCACTGCCTCACTGATCAAATGATTGTTATTTTGAGCGAATGCATAAGATAGCGTGAGCGGAATGCGTTTTGCGTGCGCCATAACTGCCCAAGCAAGAAACTTGACATTTTCAGGCGTTGATTGGGGTGAAGAAGCAAAAATTGAAAAGCCAAATACTAAAGCCATTAGCCTAAGAGCAACTTCTTGAGCAGAAAGCCAATGCACCCCTTGATAAGGTGGATTCTGCTCGAGGAAAGCTATTGAATGTTCCCAAAAGGCGCTGCTATATCGTTGATCTTGGGTAAGCAGATAAGCTCGAGCAAGAGGAAAGATGAACCCTAACCGTCCTACTTCCCAAATGAACTTGATATCGCCATGAGGAAAAGCAGAGGAGAGAGAACCGACGCCATGACGTGCATAGCTGCTCCAATGGTGTTGTGCTCCGGTTACATGAAGATCTTTTGCAGGGTAATCGCTGAAAATAGTCGTTTTACCTAAGCAAATGTTGTCGGCTTTCTCGATGAGTTGTATTATGCTTTCGGGAGGAAGGAGAGAACGAAGGGAATCTTTATCCGGAAGAGGAATTATAGAAGCATTAAGGGGGTAAGAAAAATGTTGAAGAGATTCCAGCTGAGGGGAGAGAAATGTTTTTCCGAATGAGCATCGAAGCCGATAGCGAAGATAAGCAAATAACGCGCTGGGAGCAAGCTCCTGCAGCGCGTTTAAGAGCAGATAGAAATGATTAATCGCTGAAGCCAAACCCTTGGATGAGATTGCTGATAATATCAAGCTCTTTCGGTTCGAGGTTTAACAGTTTAAAGCCCGTATCGTAGAAATCTGGGTTAATATCTTTGTTGCACCAACGGCTTTCAGCATCAAAGAGCCATTCTTCATTTCCTCCCATTCGCGAAGGTAAAATCATGCGCAAGTGATACACTTTGTTTACTTCAATAGGGTTTTCGCTGATAAGCATAATACCCTCTTGAGTCAAGTCAACGAGGTGTCCCACCAACTTATTTGTGCCTTGTTCAAACACGCGCAAATAATAGATCAGGTGCCTTCTCTTGAGTTTTCTTCTATCTTCCATAAGTATTCTCCTTGTGCAATTAGCTTAATGGGTTCCCCTCATTTGGTTGTCTGGATTGCTCGTCAATATTTGATTCGTTATCTAGGGATATTATATCAAAATTTGACCAAGAATCGTCCAATGATTGTGTGACGGGTAAAGTCTTATCAGCTGCTGCTTCTTTTGCTTGCAAGGCATCGGGAGTAAGCGTGGCACAATATGGACAAATATTCCATGGGAGTTCGAGCAATTTACCACAGAATGAGCATTTCTTTTTTAGAATTGTGTTGCAGCTCGGGCAGACTAACCAATCCAACTGAACTTTGCGGCTGCAGCCGGGACAGACAGGGTTTTCTTCGATAGATTGCAGCAGGGCTTCTTCTTCAAGGGTTTGCTGATATGTTTCTTCAATAGTGTTGTGCCGCCGTAAGAGAAGGTAAAGGGCTAGGCCGGGGATGAAGAATATTAATACCAGCAAAGCAAAAAATAGGTGAACGACAAAATGCTGATGTCTGAGGCGGCTATCTCGATAGGTCCAAATTACGAGAAAAATCCACAACAGACCTACCCAACTCATAGCCCAGATCATGCCAACGGAAAGATACTGATCGAGATGAGCTAAATCAAAGTTAAGCATCGCTTTTCATTATAGCATGAAATCTTTTATGGATGGAGGATATTTCTTGTCAAGACATAAAAACTAAGGTATGATGATTTGTTGTGGAAAATGTTCATCCGCATTACCGGATCACAGATATACAGGAAACAGACCGGCCGCGCGAGAGATTGGCTCGGTTGGGAGCAGGTGCTCTTTCGGATGCAGAGCTGATCGCGATTTTGCTGCGGGTGGGTGCTGAAGGTGAAAATGCGGTTCAAGTTGGGCAACGGCTATTAAACACGTTTGGAGGAATTGGCGGGATTCATCAAGCTAGCTTTGACGAAGTTGTTCAGCAGCGTGGTTTGGGAATGGCTAAAGCAGCTCAGTTAAAAGCGGCAATTGAGCTTGGCAGGAGGCTCTCGGTTTATACGCCGGATGCCCGACCGTTGATCACTTCCCCACAGGATGCAGCCAATCTTGTTCAATATGAGATGGGCGTATTAGAGCAAGAAGAATTGCGCATTATATTGTTGGATAACCGCAATCGAGTGATTAAGGTAGAAACAATATATCGCGGTTCTGTCAACTCTTCACAAGTGAGAATCGGAGAGCTTTTTAAAGCCGCTATCCGCAGCAATGCAACGTCTTTGATTGTGGTGCACAATCACCCTAGTGGGGATGTTACCCCGAGTACAGAAGATGTAGTCGTAACACGTGCAATAGCCCAAGCCGGCAAGCTGCTGGAGATAGAAGTTATTGATCACCTCATTATTGGCAGAAATGCGTGGACTTCGCTTAAGCAAAAAGGAGTAGCTTTCGCTTAGGAGGCTATTCGGTGGGTAGTGCTTGAAATCTGTTATATGCTCCGCTGGCTTCTCCCCATTCGTATTGAACTTGGGTTACGCGGGCTAAGCTTGGTCCATGGCGAAGGGCAGCGAGCAGTTTTTCCAATTTATCGTGTTCGCCTTCTGCGAGCACTTCTACGCTTTCATCCCAGCGATTGCGCACCCAGCCGGTTAAGCCTAACTGTTGGGCTGTTTCAATAACAAAGAAACGAAAACCGACTCCTTGAACTCTTCCCATCACTTTTGCATGGAGTTGTTCTAGCTGCATATTTTTCTCCGCTTGAATGATTGTCTAGTTTGACATTACTCTCCGCTCATCTTTGAATCTGAACAGTTTAGGAGAAAGATGAGCGGAGAGGAAAAAAGGCTTAATGATCATTAATGCATAGCTTCGAATTCGCGCATGCAATCAACGAGAGCTTGAACGCTTTCAATAGGTAACCCAATGTATAATGATGCTCTAAAGCCGCCAACTGAACGATGTCCTTTTATGCCAACCATGCCTTTTGAGGCAGCAAAATCGAGGAATTCTTTCTCAAGATCTTTATATTCCTCTGCCATAACAAAACAAGCGTTCATCCGCGAACGGTCTTCTTTTTTCACTGTCCCAACAAACATCTTGTTGCGATCAATTTCCTCGTAGATGAGCTTTGACTTTGCGATGCTGCGTTTTTCCATTTCTTCGACACCACCTTGGCTTTTAATCCACTTGAGCGTTTGCAACATTGTGTAAATGCAAACAACAGGAGGTGTGTTAAAAAGCGAACCTTTGGAGATATGAGTTCGGTAATCTACCATCGTGGGAATATCGCGCCCGGTTTTGCCTAATAGATCTTCTCGAATGACAACAAAGGTAACCCCGGCTGGTCCAATGTTTTTCTGAGCACCACCATAGAACACACCATATTTTTCCACCTTGAGCGGCCGGCTGAAAATATCAGAGGACATGTCAGCAATTAAGGGCACAGGTGAATCAAGATCGGTGAGAATTTCGGTGCCGGCGATAGTATTGTTAGTAGTAATATGAAAGTAGTCGGCGTCAGCAGGGATGACATAATCCTTGGGGATGTACTTATATCCATCTTCTTTTGAGGAAGCAACGATGACCACTTCCCCAAACAGCTTTGCTTCCTTAATCGCTTGAGCTGACCAAGTGTCAGTATCCAAATAAGCAGCTTTTGTCTTTAAGAGGTTGTAGGGCACACTAAAGAATTGTGTGCTTGCGCCACCGCCAAGAAAGATTACAGCATATCCTTCTGGAATATGCAGCAATTCTTTGAATAATGCGGTGGTTTCATCCATTACAGCTTGAAACTCTTTTGAGCGGTGAGAGATGGAAAGAATAGAAATACCTGTGCCTTGAAAGTCCTTAATAGCTTCAATGGTGTTGTCAATGGCTTCTTGGGGCAATATAGCTGGTCCCGGATTGAAGATGTGTTTTTTCATACAGATCTAAATCTCCTTTTTGGGTATAATTAGGTGGTGAGATATTTTGGTTCTTGATTGACGGCAGTTTCATATTATAATGCATAGAAGCAAAATTGGTTAAAAAACAAAAAGGAAAAATAGTTTATGGAAACTTTCGACGACAAACCTACACTAGATATGACAATATACCGTCAACTCTGCATAGATTTAGGAGATGAAGATGGCAGCGCAGGTATTGTTTTAGGCTTGGTCAATGATTACCGCACAGATGCAAAGCGGCTTGTTGCCGATCTGCGCCAAAGCTTAGCCCAAAATAATGCAGAAGTCTTTCAACGCAGTGCCCATACTTTAAAGTCTAACAGTGCTATGTTTGGAGCGATGAAACTTTCGGCAATGAGCAAAGCTTTAGAGGAGATGGGCAAAGCTAAAGACCTTACAGGGGCAGAAGAACGTCTTGCCGCTGTTGAAATTGAACTTGAAAAAGTGCTTGAAGCCTTGCCTAAGTAATCCTTCATATCATAGCACAGGAAGGCATTGCAGGAAGAGTTACGGGCAACCGGCTAGAAAGGGCATAATGGTGCACCAATTTTCAGTAGCATCTACCCAGATGAAGAAGGCAACGACCAAAATACAAAGCAGCACCAAGCAGCCAACGCCGCCAGCGATCCACGGCACCATTTTTCGTCTTTTTTCATCTTCAGCGTCATACCGTTCAGGTTCATAATTCAGCATTGCAGAAGGTGCTGGCCGCGGTGGATATGGCTTAGCTGCGGGGGGAACTGCTGCTACCGGCGGAACTGAAGAAATAGGCTGGGCGTATGCTTCCTGTTCAAAAGCTTCAATCGGCGGGCGGGCTCTTTGGATTGTAATATCAGGATCGTACTTAGCAACATCAAATACTAAACGTACTTTATCGCCTAATAGAATAATATCCCCAGGTTTTAAAGATCGCGGTGAAACAAGCCGCTGCTCATTGACAAATGTACCGTTTGTTGAGCCTAAATCCTTAATAACGTAGTTTGGTCCTTGCAGTGATACGACTGCATGATGACGAGATACCCCTGAATCAAGGATAAAAATATCGCTTTTCTCATCTCTCCCTATGGTAGTTTCTGTCTTTTGAATTAAAAAGACTTTACCAGGGTTAGGACCTGTCTGCATAATAAATTGATATGATTGCATTGCCATTGCTTCCTCCTTAAGCAAAAGGATTATCAACCTTGCTGAGAGGCAAAATGATAAGGGGTTGTTTTGCCTGTCTTTATTTTACCATAGGGTTTTTTGATGGAAAATGGTACAATAATATTACCATGAGTTTGATTGGGGAAACTTTAGGAAATTATTCCATTGAAGGTCTGCTGGGTCATGGAACGATGGCGGAGGTCTATTTGGCTCGCCATCTGCTCCATAATTATGAAGTTGCGATAAAGGTTATTCACCCTCATTTGTTGAATGACCCTGGTTTTATTGAACGGTTTAAGCGCGAAGCGAAAGTATTGGGGGAAATGGATCATCCGCATATCATTCATGTGTATGACTTTGTTATAAATCCCAAAACTGCCTATATTGTTATGGAATACCTTGGGGGAGGCACATTAGCAGATAAAATCAATAAGTACCATGAAAAAAAGGAAACCATGCCTCTCTGGGAAGTGCTGCAAGTGCTTGAACCCATAGCTTCTGCGATTGATTATGCTCATGAGCATGGACTAGTTCATCGCGATTTAAAGCCAGCCAATATTCTATTCCGAAATAATCAAGATGCTGTATTAAGCGATTTTGGTCTAGCTTTTTTGATAAACGACCCGCGTTTGAGTGCTAGCAATACCATTACAGGTACTCCAGCGTACTTATCTCCTGAACAGGCAAAAGGGATGGCAGGGGATGCCCGCAGCGATGTCTATGCTTTAGGTATTGTCCTTTATGAAATGCTAACCGGTTATACCCCTTTTCAAGGCAATGTTATCAGTGTTGTTATGAAGCACATCTCCGAGGCACCACCTTCTCTCCGCTCTTTTGGAAGGTATTTACCTAAAAAGGTGGAAGATGTAGTCATGAAGGCATTGGAGAAACAACCACACCTGCGCTATCAATCTGCTCAATTCTTTGCCCGCGATTTTCGGAAAGCAATAGAAAAGACGCTGCCTGAAGTTATGCTTTTACCAGCAACTGAAGAACTTGTTCAGACGGAGATACCTAAGGAACAGCAGATAGACCTGACAGCAGCTTCGGAAATGAGTACAGAATCCCTCAGCGAAAGTTCAGAGGGAGTGTCAGAAACAGTCAGTGAAACGAGCAGCCTTGAGCTTTCTGCGGGTAACGATGAAGACTTGGAAGAGTCTGTGAAAGAAACGCTTCAATTTCCTGCAGGAGAGCTGCAAACAGCCTCAGTAGCTGAGCAGGAAATTCGAGCTGATGCAGAATATTCTTCTCTGGGGGCTCCTCAAAGAAGCGCTTTTTCAACGCTGCCGGCATATAGACCACCTGCTGTTAGCAGAAAGCGAACAGAGGGAGCTCGGGTTTGGCAATCATTCCTGATTGTTTTAGCTGTATTCCTTGGTGTGATGGCGTTTTTGTTTTTTGTATTGCCACAATTGATTAATTCGCAGCAAGGTATCCAAAATAATACAGCTGCCGGAGCGGCAAAGTACAATGTTGGTCAGTTTCTCGAAGTTCGCGTGCCTGGCGGTGCCAGCACAAGTGTATATTCAGGCTGCCGCACGTTATTTGGGGGCAATGTTGTAGGGGTAGCTTCAGATGGGCAAAAAGCTCAGGTAACCGGGCGAATAACCTGCGGTAAAGAATGGTATTATCTAGTCTATATTAAAGACGCTGTTTCTGAAAATTGGAATGGGATTGGATATATACCAGAAGATTACCTAAAGTAGGACATTGTGCCTCTCTTCTGGCTTTCGTGTGCTTTTCTTAGTGGGATACTCATTGGTTCGTGGATTTCTGTTAATGGGTTAGTTTGGTTAGGGTTATCAGCTCTTTTTTTGGCATTTCAAGTGCTGCTGTGGAAAGGATACTTTCCTAAATTAAAATCCAAACTGCTGCAATTTGTTTATACCTTTCTTTCACCCACTTTTTTAGAATTATCTATAAAAGTACCTATGACCATGTTAGGGGTGGCTTTTTTCATTGGAGCAGCTCGATTTCAAGCAATCCAATCCCCCTCTGCTGCAGATCAACTGCTTTTTTATAATGATTATCCAGATGAATGGTATGTCAGGGGGGTGATTGTTGCTCCCCCTATAGAAAAGGATAACAAAACACAACTTGTCGTTGAGGTAAAGGAAATATCTTCATTAAGCGCGAATCCGGCTGCTAATATGAAAGTAAAGGGTAAATTACTCCTCAAGACAGACAGCTTAGCAACGTTTATGTATGGAGATGAAATTGAATTTAACAGCAAGTTATCTTCTCCAAAAGAGGGGGATGGCTTTTCATATAAGGTATTTTTAGCTGCAAGAGGGATAAATACTCTAGCTTTGAGCCATTTAGTAAAAATGGTCTCTCGTAATCAGGGAAGTTGGTTGTTGGTGGCTTTATTTCGCTTTCGTCAGGTATGCTTGGATTACATAATAAAAAACTACCCTGCACCGCAGTCATTCTTATTAAGTGGCATCTTGCTAGGAGAAGAAGAAAATATACCACCGCGGTTGGCAAAAGCCTTTCAAGATACTGGCACAGCTCACATTATAGCCATATCCGGCTTTAATATGACATTAATCAGTGGATTGTTTGCTGTGGTCTTTGGGCGGTTGCTTGGTAGCAAGCGCGGAGTTGCAGCAGCTCTGACAGGAGTTGCGCTATATGTGCTGATGTTGGGAGCAAATGCAGCCGTGTTAAGAGCTGCAATAATGTCGTCATTGTCATTGATTGCCCGACAATTTGGACGTGCTCAACATGGGTTGAATGCTTTGCTCTTTTCGGCGGCTGTTATGTGTATCCCAAATCCGTTGTTGCTATGGGATGTAAGCTTTCAGCTTAGCTTTGGCGCTACCTTAGGGTTAATCCTATATGCTGAACCGTTCCAGCAAATATTTACTTCACTTATAAGCAGATGGATACCAAAATCATGGATAAATAGGATTTCAAGCTGGGTAAGCGAATATTTTTTGATGACCATTGCAGCCCAGCTAACTACCTTGCCGATTGTGCTATCTCATTTTGAGCGGCTTTCCATAAGTTCAATTTATGTAAATCCGCTCATTTTGCCTGCACAGCCTATGGTTATGGTACTTGGTGGGGCTTCGGTATTGGCAGGAATGGTCTTTCAGCCTATTGGTCAATTTATTGCTTGGGCAACGTTGCCTTTTCTCACCTACACGATTAAGGTGGTGGAATGGTTTGCTCAGAATCAGCCTGCTATGATCACTATTCCCCCTTTGCCTTTATATGCATCAGTATTGTATGCTGCAGCACTGCTTTTGTTGACAATGTATGGCAAACGCCTGTTTGGAGAAAGAATGAGACGTACGGTATTAACCGTAACGCTTTGTTTGTTGGTCGCCGCAAATGTCATCATATGGCAAAAGTTCTTCACTTCAGCCGATGGGCAGCTGAGATTGACAGTGCTGGACGTTGAAGATGGCGATGCGCTTCTATTGCAAACACCGAAAGGGCAGAGAATCTTACTCAACGGAGGTGAGCGAGCCAGTGTACTAGCAGATGCCTTAGGAAGCAGAGTACCCTTTGTTCAGCGTTCTCTAGATGTGGTAATTATAGCTTCAAATAAAGTGGATTCAATCAAAGCTTTGGAGCGTGTGGTGGCATGGTATCCGCCTCGTAAGGTTGGTTGGGCAGGTTTTCCATCCGAAAGTCCCTCTGCGCGAGCAATTAGACTGGCAGCACAGGAAGCCGGGGCTGAACTCTTTACCATGGAAAGGGGCGATAGGCTTGTAATGGATGATGAAGTGGAATTGCAGTTGCTAGCCCAAAGCAACAAAGGATCAGTTTTTCTCTTAAAGTGGAGGAAGTTGAAGGTTTACCTTTTTGACAGTTTAGATGAGTCGCTCTTATCAACTTTAAATAAAAATAACACACAGCCAATATCCGCGATATGGCTGGGGAAAAATGCAAGTCGCAGCAAATTGCCGTTAGCTTGGTTCACCCGTCTGCAGCCTTTTAGTGTGCTTGTCAGTGCACCCTCTGAACAAAGCATAAATCTTTTAGAACATTCGAATAGAGCAATTGTTTTGGATACTCAGCGCTATGGATGGATTCAATTAACGACCAATGGAGAAGAGATGTGGGTGGAATCTCAAAAAACCTATGGTGAGTAAGATGCACCTTGGAGTAAAAGGAAAGCTTTTGCTTCTTCATAGCAATTATAGAGCGAAATGAAATCCTCACTGCTTCCGCCGTGATCAGGGTGAACAGCTTTTGCTTTTTGGCGAAAAGCTTCCTGAATCTCGTGGAGGGTGCAGGGTGGCTCCACTCCTAAAGTGAGGAAACAAGGGGGGATTTCTGTCTTTGTGGGGGATAGTGTGGCAGCAGGAACATACTCTTCGGGTAAAACGTAATAATAGCGCCGCTGAGTTTTGCACCAGGCTTTACCTTCGTTTTCCAGTTCAAAACGGTTTAAGGAATAGAAAACGCGAATGTTGTGGCCGCGCCAGCCGAATGGATAATCCATTGCGGCATCAATATAGTAATGGTGCGCGGTTTTTTTGATCACCTTATGAAGGGTAATACGGTTTTTCCTGCCGAAAGCCGTGAAGTGTTCTGAAAACACGTATTCAATCTTGGGGATATCTTGGTTCATTCCACATCAGTTTGAATAAAATAACATTAGCTTTGTTCCGCTTTATTTTCAATTAAGCACTGTATTAAAGATTATATATTAAATCAAAGCCTTTTACTAGATTGAATAAGAAAAAAGCATCAAAAGCAACACTGCTGGAGCATAATGGAAATTGTTTGATGGCAATAAAAACTTGTGGAGATGCTATTCCGCTTGGTTGGCAGTTGTATTAAATTCATTCATAGCAGCTTCGATTCCATAAAGGAGAAATGTGCGTACCGCTGCCACTCCCCGGTTCAGCATAAAAGTTAAAGGCTCTTGTTCATGGGGAGCAAAATCCTTAAGCACATAATCTGCAGCTTGCTTTTGACCTGGAGGCCTGCCGATGCCGAGACGCAATCGTGCAAAAGCGTTTGTTCCTAAAACATTGATGATGGATTGCATGCCCTTATGACCTCCTGTTCCACCGCTAGAACGCAGTCGAATTGCGCCTAGCGGCAAGTCAATATCGTCATAGGCAACCAATAATTGAGAGAGAGGAATTTTATAAAACCTTACCAACGCGCCTACCGATTTGCCGGATTCATTCATATAAGTTTGAGGTTTGGCAAGGATGACAGGTTTGCCTTCCCAGTTGGTTTTAATGATTAATGCGTGGTTTTCCATTCGCCCAAATTTTTCTCCCAATTCTTGGGCGCATAGCTGAACGAGCATGAAACCTGCATTATGACGATTGTTGAGATATTCTCGTCCTGGGTTACCTAACCCAACAATTAAGTAAGGAGAAATTGATGAATTTTCAAGGGGTGCTTGACTCATAGGCTAAAATTGTGCTATCCTTCTAAATATGGCTCAAAAAACTCAACGTGAAAAGATTGCAGATAATGTGTATTTTTTTCAAAGCGATTCGTACGCTTTGGTAACTGCTGGTGTCATTTTGGGACCGCAGTGGGCAGTGGTTATTGATACTCTTCCAT
This sequence comes from Anaerolineales bacterium, assembly GCA_034429745.1. Taxonomy (GTDB): domain Bacteria; phylum Chloroflexota; class Anaerolineae; order Anaerolineales; family DRKV01; genus JBAXBF01. The sequence continues at coordinate 14,834 of DAOUFY010000171.1, read as the reverse complement.
TCCCTGAAGAAACATTGGAGATGCTGCAGTTTGTGGAAGAAAATAATCTCAAGGTGCGTTATGTGATTAATACTCATTATCATGCTGATCACACCTGGGGAAATTGTTTTTTCCCCAATGCTACTATTATAGCTCATGAATTGTGCCGGCAGAGGTTGGAAGAGAGAGGAATACCCTCATTGGAAGAGACCCGCAAGCAGAATATGCTTTTTAAGAATGTCCATATTGTCTTACCACACATAACATTCAGCGAAGGAAGTGTCATTCTTCAGGTAGGGAAGAAGAACATTCATATTCTCCTTATGCCGGGGCATTCGGCAGATGGCATTGGCGTGTTTGTCGAAGAAGATCGGGTGCTATTCACAGGGGATGCCTTTATGGAATTGCCCTTTATTGTTGACGGCAATATTGATGATATGGTTAGGACAATAAAGATGATTGCAAAATTGGGGCTCGAAAACATCATTCAAGGCCATGGCAATATCATCTTACGCGGTGAAATAGATGGCGCGATAAAGGAAAACTTAGTCTATTTGGAAAGCATTCGCCGAGAGGTAGAGAAATCTCATAAAAAGGAGTATCCCGGCGATTATTTGCAAGAAGTGAGTGTAGAAGACTGCGGGAAAAGCCATATTCTTATCGGCGGGCTTGCTCAACAACTGCATCAGCGCAACTTGAGGGCTCTATACCGGCAGATGTACGGAGTACTGCCAGCAATGGAAGAATATGATGACGAATAGCTACAGGGTTTAGTAAGCAAGCGGTCTTTTGGATATACTTAGAAAAGCTTGTGAGAGTGTGGCGGAGTTTTGCTTTTCCTCAATAAGGTGCACCTTGCCTTGGCTGAAATGAGTTGATGCACCGTAAAGCAGTCCTTTTTGCCATGCCACCCACAGAGGCTGAGACAGTGTGCTGCCCGAAACTGCCCAAACCCATTCTTCGGCTGCTTCGTGGGTTTCGATTTTTTCTTTGAACCAGGCTGTACAAACCTGACTAACCAATTGAAGACCTTCTATAAATTTTTTTGGTGGAGGAAGCAGAAGAAAATCCATCTGCCTTAAAGGGGAAAAATACGGCAGCTGTTTCATACATTGATGGAAAAAGATGCGCCCGCTCCGTTGAGCGATGCCTAATCCAGACATACTGCCATAAGATTGCTCTAATGCAGAAAATATCTGAGAGCTGATGAGTATTTGGGAAGAAGAGGCAGTGTTTGTTTGTAGGAATAGGTTTTCTGAATTTTTACTTAATTTTTCAACAGCAGGTTTGCCTAAAATTTCATCCAGAGCCTTAAGAAAGATTTGGATAGGAAATGCTGCGGAGTCGTTTTGATAGAGTAGATTAGCCGTTTCCATGTGCGGTTTTACCTATAGGTTGGCGAATCTTCCAAGTTGAGCTGCCAATGCGACTGATGCATTTTGTCGAGGAACGAATAGGCGGTAAGATCGAGCTGCAGGGGTGTAACAGAAACTTGCTTGGCAGCTAGAGCACCGATATCAGTGCCTTCTTCCACAATACCCGTTGGAGCTTCTCCTCCAATCCAGTAATAGGGTTTGCCTTGCGGATCTTGGCGAGCTACAATGGCATCACGGTAGATGCGCTGTCCTTGCCGAGTGAAGCTGATACCGTTTATTTCTTCTAATGGCACATAAGGGATGTTGATGTTAAGCAGTATTCCTGCCGGCAGACCAGACTCTATGACTTGCTGAACTATTTGACGAGCAAGTAAAGCAGCGGTTGAAAAATCAAGGCTTTCGCGTTGTCTTTCAGGCGCATCCAAAGAAACAGCGATCCCAGGAACACCAAAAATTACAGCTTCCATAGCTGCTGTTACCGTGCCAGAGTAAGTGATATCGTGCCCGACATTTGCGTTTGGGTTAATGCCGCTTACAACTAAATCAACAGAAGGTTTTATCAATCCCAACAGAGCTAAAGCAACACAATCCGAAGGAGCTCCATCACAGGCAAGGGCCGGGCTGCCATCAGCTAAAGCAGCTTCAAAAACTCGCAATGGTCGGTGAAGTGTTTTTACATGGCCGGAAGCTGACCAATTGCGGTGGGGTGCCAGAATGGAAATTTGCCCTAGAACTGATAAAGCTCTAGCAAGCGCAAGCAGTCCGGGTGCGGAAACGCCGTCATCATTGGTAAGAAGAATGTGCATAAGAAAATCTCCTCAATATTATGAGTGTTATTATAACAAATAATAGGGTAGAATTAACAAAATAATAACATTAAGGAGTAAAAGAAATGCCACAAGAACGAACGCGAAAAGTAGTTGTCGCAGGAGCGATGGGTGCAATTTCGATCGTCCTAGGGTTGACCCATTGGGGATTTTTACCATGGTTCAGCGGAGCTTCTTTAACCATTATGCATGTGCCGGTGATTATTGCAGCTGTATTAGAAGGACCATGGGTTGGCTTGGGTGTTGGCTTGATTTTTGGACTATTCAGTATGCTGCAAGCTGCTTTGGCTCCCTCTGCTCCAGCAGATGTGTGGTTCACAAACCCTTTGCTTTCCGTGTTGCCGCGCTTGTTCATCGGGCCTGCGGCATGGGGTATATGGTGGCTGCTGCGCCGTTGGCAAATAGGAGCGATTCTTTTAGCCGGAGTAGGTGGCAGCTTAACTAATACAGTACTTGTACTAGGGATGATTGGCTTGCTAGGTTATTTACCCTGGGCAGCTTTAGGGCCTATTGCTGTACTTAACGGTATCCCTGAAGCAGTAGCTTCTGCAATTATTACACTGGCTGTTATTGCAGCTTGGCGACAAATAAACTTGGGGCGCGGCAATAAATCAGAACTGTAAGTGTCTGTCGATTTGTTAGCAAACCAGATAGTTTTTATACGAGATAATCAATCGTATGTTCGGCGGAAGTACCGTCATTGTTGGGAAAAGGAAGGTAGGCGGTTTTTACGTTTTTACTGTATCTCAAAAGTAAACTAGCTTGCTGCTGTGAAAGCTCTAGGGTGTTTGTCAGAGCATCTTTAGCTTTGTATTGGGGAGAATAGTAGGCAGTATGCTGATTGGATGAACGAGTATTGGTTTGCGCTGTGGCTATTTGGCGTGCTTGGCGGCTATAATCATCCAGAAAGCGACCGAAGGGCGATTCAGAGAAATCTTTAGAAAGATCTTTGAATCGCCCTTCTTCATCTTGGGCACTGGTATAAAAGATTATTGAAAGAGGTGAAAGTTCCGCCGCGTCTTTACCTTGATAAGCAAAGTTGGTTTGCTCACGCTGGGTTGCTGCCTGTTGTTGACTTTCTTGAGGAGTGTAGCCAAACAACAAGCGGCTACGGTAAAGACGATTGACAAGCATGTCCATAATAAGATGCCTTTTTTATTGCATTCTGGTTCGGATGTGCTTGTATTTTCCTTCTGGCTTAGGCTTCAACAATATCAGGCAGTTTCTTTAGGGAAGATTTTTCTTTATCGGTTAAAACGCTAGCCAGATCAAGAAGAATCACAAGCCTTTCATCTACTTTTGCTATACCTATGATGAAGGATGAATCAATAGTGCTGACAATTGGCGGCGTTGGCTCGATGGATTCTTCGGGGATGGATAATACTTCAGTTACTGCGTCCACGATCATCCCTACTTTACGATTGCCTTCAAGATTAACAACGACAATACGTGTGTCATTGGTGGGTGGTGTAGGTTCAAGATCGAAACGTTTTCTTAAGTCAATAACCGGCAACACGCTACCCCTCAAATTGGTAACACCTTCAACAAAAGAAGGTGCATGAGGGACAGAAATAACTTCTTGCATCTTTATAATGCCATCCACAGAAGCAATATCAATACCAAAGTGTTCATTTGCTAAATCGAAAAGTACCAATTGATGTTCCATGGAAATACTCCTTTATTATGATTAGACCGCCAAATTTTTTATTTTAACTCAGGCAGCTAAAGAATAGCTATCGTTTATATTGATTATAGCATGTTTCTGCAAGAATCGTTAATAAAATTTTTACTATTTCTTAATCAAGTTTTGATTGAGAACAGGGAACATTTATGCAAGCCAATGTTTATGCTGCTAACATCATTCTTGCAGCTTTTCTGCCGAGCTCAACAGCAAAATTTGTTCCTCTATCCCAAGGATAGACCTGGCTCATAGAAGCAAAAAATAGACCCGGCAAGGGTGTTTGTATGGCGGGTATATGTTGTGAATGGTTTACTAAAGGTACCGGCTGAGCGTAGGTAGTGCGGAAAAGCCAACTCTTAGTAATCCAAGCGGGTTCAAATTTAGGCTGAATGCGTTTAAGGGCTGGTATAAAACGCTCGAGCAAGGCTTCGTGGCTCAGACTAAAGTATTCATGATCGGTTTCCAGGTAGTCGCCGCAATAGACGATATGCTCGCCGTTATAATGTTCGGGGGAAACAAAATGAGTATGTTCGACAAGAGCAAGAAAAGGAAAACCGGCTGATTTAGGAAGATTAAACCAATAATAACCTTTTGAAGACAGTTCGTGCTGAAGGGATAAGATCATCACGACAGCGCCTAGGTGTTTTAGTTTTAACAATCCTTCAAGATAGGTTGAAGGAAGTTGTGGTGCCAATCTTGCAAGAATTTGGGGTGAGGAGGTAACTAAACATTGATCGTAGGGAATATTCTGCCCATTTACCTCAAGGGAAAGCTGAGGCATAGGTTGAGGCTCTATTTCTTGGTGCACAGGAGCAATGCATTGGACTGCTGTGCCAAGTTGTATGTTCACTCCAAGCTGAATCAATTTGGCAGCAAAAGAATCAGCAAAAGCTTGCATGCCCCCTTCGAAAGTTCCAAGCCGAGTAGTGCGGGCTTTTAACCTTGCCCATAGCCATGCCATATTAACTTGACGATACATTGAGCCAAACTTGCCAATCAACAGCGGCTCCCACATTGTGCGATACACGGTTTCGCCGGCCCATTTCATCATCCAATCGTGAGCGGTTACTTGCTCCAATGGCTGCCAATGATTGGTTAGCCGTAAAAATAAGCCAATGATGCCAAAGCGGATTTTATTAATGCCCCATCCAAGACCAGGGAAAAGCAGTGCCGTGAGAATGGAGTCGAAAGGGTAGAAGCTGCCCTGATGATACATGACAGTTTTGGGGCGGTAAAAACGGATTTTGCTGCTTAAGCCAAGTTCTCTGATCAGGGAAAGAATATGCTGATCGCTTTCAAACCAATGATGATAGAAGCGTTCGAGTGTCCAATCCCATTGCGGTTCACGGAAACCGCTGGCTAAGCCGCCGACATGGGAGTCAGTTTCATAGATTGTTACGTGATGCCCGGCTTTTACTAAATCGTAAGCGGCAGCCAAGCCCCCGAAACCTGCTCCGATGACAGCAATTTTTTTCATAGCTCTCGGTAGCGCAGGTACTCTTTTACCCACAGCACACCCTGAGCTGTAGCCATTGCGCCGATGATGAGATCAAACAAGTCTCCGCTGTGCTGGGTACGATTGAATGGCAAAAGAAAGATTAAACCAACGATTACTGTAAGCAGTCCTTGAAAGAGGAATACTCTTATGAAGGGTTTCTTGCGGACTTGGATTCCAAGAATAATGAGAATTATGCCGATGACCCATAAAATTGGTGCAAAAGGCGTAAAACCACCTTGCATCTGCAGCAGAAAACTGGTCCCTAGAAAAATACAGACAATGCCAAAAAAAATTAAGGAAGTACCTTGGGATTTTGCTTTTTCAAGGGCTTCTTCTAAAGTAGAAGCAAGGGCATTTGGGTTTTTTTTCGAGGGAGTCTGAACAACTTCGCCGCTGACGGGTTGGGGTTTTTCCTCCGTAGGAATGCTGTTTTCGGAGGGAATATTGTCTTGTTTTTGTTCTTCCATTAGTAATTCCTTTCTGTCAATTTAGTTATTTTCTTTGGTTTGTTGTTGCAGGGCTTCATTCCATTGAATGCCCTCGCGGGCTAGATAATATGCACCTAAAGCAGTGATGGGAAACCATAAGGCTACATGGAGCACAAGGGTGTAGCTGGCTGCAACTGCTTTGTTAACACCATATGCAGTCAAAACAGCAATGCCGGGTGCGTCAAAGGTGCCGATGTAGCCGGGGGCTGAAGGAATAGTGGTAGCCAAGTTAACCACCCCATTCATCAGCATTAAGGCAAAAAAGCTAACTTGAAAGTTGAAAGCGTGCATAACAAACCAGTATTTACCTGTCTCAAGCAGCCAGATCACAACTGAAGTGAAAAATACCATCAAGGCATCTAAGGGTGAACGCAGCGATTCGAGACCGCTAAGGAACCGCTCGCTGATTTGGAACAATTTATCTCTCCAATGGGGAGGAAATATGATTCGGATCAGTGCCTGTATTAAATGACGGGTATGCCGAGGAAACATAGCTGCTGCAAGGAAGATGAGCAAAGCTGTGCCAAAAAGAATGCTGCCCATGAGGGCTACTTGCTGAATACTAGCCTCGCCGAGAACAGCAGCACCGTGGGTGAGTTGAGCGAGCTCTGATAAGTTGATAAAGATGAATCCCAGCATGACCACGCCATCAAAAACACGCTCCACGATGATCGTTGCCAGAGAAGCAGAAATAGGCACTTGTTCCCGCCTTTTAAGCACAATAGCTCGCAAGACCTCCCCTGCCCGAGCAGGATAAACGTTATTGCCCATATAACCGATAGCAACAATAGGAAACATTACCCGAGTAGGAATTGGCTTTAAAGGGCGCAGCAAATAATGCCAACGCCAAGCGCGAGCCCATACCCCTAAAAAATAAATGGCTACGCCCGGCAAAATCCAGCCGTAATGGGCGTTTTTAATACTTATCCACATCTCTTCGACTCTTAAGCCTTTAAGGGCAAAATAGAGAAAGATGAGGCTGATGATAATGCCGAGCCAAAATTGCCAACGCTTCATTGGGTATATTCTCTGAGGAATATTGTACCATAAAGCTTGGCAAAAAAGCATTTTGGGAGGGAGAGCATCAATACCTTGATGGGCGGCAGTAAAAAGGCTTCTGGTGAGGATAAGAGTTATCCTTCGCGAAGCAGTTGAGAGGCAGTGAAATGATCGGTGATTAAAATATTAATCCAACCACCGCGTAATGCTCCTTTAATAGAGGCAGCTTTGCGTTTTCCTCCAGCTACCCCAATTGAGCGGTCAACTTTTTTAAGCTGTTCTAATTCCATCGAGACGACTCGATGGTTAAGGGGAGTCTTAATAAGTTTGCCGTTGCTGTCATAGAAACGCAGCAAAATGTCACCAACTGCCCCATGCTTACGCAGCAGTTCAAGTTCTGAGGCGGAAAAAATATTGCCGCTAGCTGCCAGCAATTTGGATGGTTCTAGCGCGCCAATGCCTACCAGAGCTGTAGTTACTTCTTGAAATTGGGCAATGGTCTTTTTGACATAGATGTCATCTAGAATGACTTGCAGGGCAGCTTCCGAGCCAACTATGCCCGGAGCTGGCAAGTACACCGCGGTACCGTGCAATAAATCCGCTAAACGGCTGGTCAAGCGATTTGCGTGAACTTCAGCAGAAGGGTTGCCTATTCCGCCTAGTATTTGAATGACTTTAATACCTGTCTTGCGAGACTGGGGAACCATTGCGTCCACTAGGGCGAGCAGGGTTGCGCTCCACGAAGAAATTCCGATAACATCATTAGGACGAAGGATAGACTCCAAGTAGTAAGCAGCTGCAGCACCGATCTCACGCTCAATAATTCTCTCATCATCATCTTCGTGTACATCAACAACAATGGCATCGCGAAGATTGAACTTTTGGATAAGTGATTCTTCTAGATCGGAATAAATACCAGGTGGTACAGAGATGGAGAATCGTACAATACCTTCTTCTCGCGCTCGTTGAAGGGCACGAGATACTGTGGCTTGTGAGATGCCTAAGTGCTTGGCAATCTGCGGCTGATTCAAGTTTTGCTCGTAGTACATGCGAGTGATACGGACAATAAGACGCATTTCATCAATTTGACTCATCATTCCTCCACATAGATGTTAGTTAAAATAAAAATATGAATATAAAATAATTAATGAATATATATTCATTTTTACTTGACTTTGGAACCGCTATTATTTACAATGACAGCAATCGTGAATATAAAAATAATTTATGAATAATTATACAAGAAAAAACCGCATATGGATATACCCGAATTAGAACTAAAATCCATTCAATACCGAAAAAGCATATTAGCGATGATCAAAAGAGCTAATGCTGGTCATACTGGCGGAAGTTTATCGTGTGTGGATATTCTTAATGTGTTATATAATGCCATAATGAATATAGACCCGAAAAATTTCTCTCATCCTGATCGAGATCGGTACATTCACAGCAAAGGGCATTCTGTAGAGGCTTTGTATGCTGTCTTAGCCGATCGAGGATTTTTCAGCCCAGATGCTTTAGAAACCATTAACAATTATCAGTCAGTATATGTGGGACATCCCACCCGCAAGGTCAATGGAATTGAACACAACACGGGTGCATTAGGGCATGGTCTTTCTGTGGCGGCAGGCATTAGCTATGCAGCAAAGATGGATGGACGCCCGATCCGAGTATTTACCTTAATGGGAGATGGAGAATGCTCTGAAGGGTCAATTTGGGAAGCGTCACTTTTTGCGGCGCATTATCACTTGGATAATTTAACCGCGATTGTAGATCGAAACACATTGCAAATCTCTGGTCGGACTGAGCAGGTGATGGGGCTTGAACCGCTAGAGGAAAAATTCAAATCCTTTGGATATGCTGTGCGAACAGTAAATGGAAATAGCATTTCGGAATTATTGACCATCTTTAAACAACTGCCATTTGAAAAAGGAAAGCCTTCTTTGATCATTGCCCGAACAACGAAAGGCAAAGGAATCAGTTTTATTGAGGATAAAGCGAGTTGGCATCATCATGTGCCAACGGATGAGGAATATGCTCTGGCGATGCAGGAATTAGTACGAGCAGAAGAAGAATGGAAGAGACGTTATGCAAATTTATACTAAAGGTAAAGCTAATTTAGATGTGTTTTCGGAGACACTCATGTCTCTTGCGGAGAAAGACAAAGATATTGTCGTTGTAACAGGGGATTCGCGCGGCTCAGCTAAGTTGGTACCCTTTGCTGAAAAATATCCTCAACAGTTAGTTGAGATAGGCATTGCCGAGCAGAATCTTGTTGGGGTTGCAGCAGGTTTAGCAGCGTGCGGTAAAAAAGTCTTTGCTGTATCGCCAGCTTGTTTTCTTACTGCAAGAGCTTTAGAACAGATAAAAAACGATGTTTCCTATTCTGATTACCCAGTCAAGCTTGTTGGTATCAGCGCAGGTGTGAGCTATGGCGCATTAGGTTCAACACATCACTCGCTGCATGATTTTGCTGTCCTTCAGGCGATAGATAACCTTGACATTGTTGTTCCAGCAGATAATTTTGAAACCAGAGCTGCGTTAGAAGCTGCAGTGAATTATCCGCGACCACTTTACTTGCGCTTTGGCAAGAAACCTATGGTTCATCTACATCGGTCTGAGCCAAAATTTCAAATTGGGAAAGCACTCCTCCTCAGAGAAGGGAAAGATATTAGTTTTTTGGCTATCGGGGAGACAGTGGCTCAGGCACTGATTGCTGCCGAACAGCTTGAAGAAGAAGGAGTACATGCGAGTGTTGTTAGTGTCCACACTCTTAAACCCCTAGATACAGAAACAATTCTCAACATAGCCAAACAATCGAAAGGGATTATCACTGTTGAAGAACATAGTGTGTTTGGAGGATTAGGGAGCACAGTTGCAGCTTTGCTGATGCAAGAAAAAGTTTTTGTGCCATTAAAAATTGTTGGCATGATTGATGAGTTTCATGTCAGTGGAAGTCAGGAAGAAATCTTTGCCCATTATGGCATTACACCCACGGGTTTAGCTGAAAAAGCGAAAGAGTTGTTATCTGCTTAAGAGAAAGGAAGAATTGTGAAAGCACTGTTAGCAATAGATCAAAGTACATCAGCAACAAAAGCAATTCTATTTAATGAAATCGGAAACATTCTCGATCAGGAAGCTTTACCGCATCAGCAAATTTACCCTGTGCCGGGGTGGGTTGAGCATGATGCAGAGGAAATCTATCAAAATACCCTGCAAGTAGTTAAAACGCTTTTGGAAAGAAATGGTGAAATCATTTCTCAACTTCTTTGTGTAAGTATTACTAATCAACGAGAAACTTTTGTTGTTTTTGATCGAGCAAGTGGTAAGCCTTTATATCATGCCATTGTGTGGCAATGCCGCCGCGGGGAGAGCATTTGCAATCAGCTTATAAAAAAAGGCTATGAGGATAGAGTTCAGCACATCAGCGGATTGAAAATAGATACTTATTTTCCAGCTTCTAAAATCCAATGGTTGTTGGAACAGCGACCTGATCTTAAGCAAAAGCTTATTGAAGGAAGTGCCCTATGGGGTACTATAGATACTTATTTAATTTACCGCTTGACACAAGGGCAGGTTTATGCCACAGACTACACTAATGCATCCCGCACATTATTCTTTGATATTCAGCAACTTGCTTGGAGCAAAGAAATGTGTGAGTTATTCGGTATTCCAATGCAGAACTTGCCCGAAGTAAGGGAAAGTGATGACACTTTCGGCGAAACTACTTTTGAAGGAATGCTTCAATCTCCGTTGCCTATTTGCGGGGTGATGGGTGATTCACAAGCGGCGCTTTTTGCTCAGCGGTGTTATGAGATCGGCAGTGCTAAAGTAACCTTTGGTACAGGTTCTTCGATATTGCTTAACATTGGTAAAAAGCCGCGTATTTCTTCTAATGGTGTAGTAACGACCATTGCTTGGGTTTATCAAGGAAATCCTACTTATGCTTTTGAGGGGATAACCAATTTCACCGGCGCAACGATCGCTTGGCTGAGGGATCAGGTTGGGCTTATAAAAACATCCGAAGAGTCGGAAGATATGGCAATAGCGGTCGAGGATAATGGGGGTGTATATTTAGTGCCAGCCTTCGTTGGTTTAAGTGCCCCTTATTGGCGGGCAGATGTAAGGGCTGTAATAAGCGGGCTAACACCTGCCAGTACGAAGCATCATATTGTTCGCGCTGGGCTTGAATCCATTGCATACATTATTAACGATGTGCTGCAGCTCATGCGCCAAGAAGCAGGACTTGATCTGCAATTTATATATGCTGATGGTGGCGCAGTCCGCAATCATTTTTTAATGCAGTTTGTAACCGATATCACTCAAATGCCCGTGATGGTATCTTCATTGCCAGAGTTATCGGCATTTGGTGCTGCATTAAACGGTATGTTGGGTTTAGGGGTATATAACTCACTTGGAGAACTTAAGCATTTGCCGTTGAGTTATGCTATTTATGAGGTGAAAATGGACCATGAAAAGGCGCGTAGTCTGATCGAAGGATGGAAACGTGCTGTCAATCAAGCATTATCTAACTGAAGAAAGAGGAGAAGCGATCTATGAAAAAAAAGTGGTTTTATTTAAGTTTCCTCGTTTTTTGCTTGTTGCTTACTTCCTGTACGATTGTATCCATTGAAGAGGTTGAACAACGGCAGAAGAGTGAAACTTTTGATCCCGTCTCGTACGTGGATTCAGTTTGGGAAAGCCGCATCATACCCACTGTAACCGAAAAAGCTGTCGATTTGCCAAAAGTACTTGAAGGGATTCAAGAAGATTTAGCCAAAGCCGGCGAACAATATGCAAAAATCTCTGTGAGTGGAGCGTATAACTTTATGGTTAAAGGCAGCGGTGTCGTGGAATCTGTGGATACTTCGTCCAGCACCGGCATAGCGGTCATAAAGTTAGATTCGTATCAGGGACCTATAGTCGTCAAGCTTCAAATCGGACCTCGAATTTCAGGCGATTCGGTGCGTGATTCGGTTGGATTTATTGAATTTGGCATGTTTAAAGAGCAGACTGAGTACGGGAAAGTATCGCGGGAAATTAATAAACGAATTGCTGATACCGTTGTAAAAGATCTTAATCTCGAACAGCTCCCTTCAAAATCGGTAACTTTTTACGGTGCCTTTACGATCCGCACAACTAATCAAACCAACTTGCAGGTTAAGGAAGTTGTTATTGTGCCGGTGAAAATTGAGGTGAAATAGGGTGAAATATGGAACAGATAAGTTCATCACCGACTATAGATAGTCAGAATACGAACTCTTCGCAAGTTATTCTGTGTGCGAAAAACATCACAAAGGTTTTTCCGGGGACTCGGGCTCTTGATAATGTAACCTATAACGTTTACCGTGGGAAGGTAAATGTATTGGTAGGAGAAAATGGAGCCGGTAAATCTACCCTGATGAAGATCCTTGCCGGAGTCGAAGAAGCAACTGAAGGAAATCTTTACCTTAATGGGAACATCATTCACATAAAATCACCCTTGGATGCTGCGAAACACGGAATAGGCATTATTTATCAAGAAATGAATCTTTTCCCTAATTTGAGTGTAGCAGAAAACATATTTATCGCTCATGAAATTCTTAATCGGGGGATTATTGATAAGAAAGCTCAACAAGAGAAAACCGCAGCATTAATGCAGCAGTTGGAACATAAGATCGATCCTAATGCAATTGTGGGGGATTTGCGGTTAGGGCAGCAACAAATTGTTGAAATCGCCAAAGCTTTAGCTCAAGATGTACACATATTGATCATGGACGAACCAACTTCTGCACTCAGCACAGCAGAGGTCGAAGTACTCTTCAAGGTAATTCGCGACTTAAAATCCAAGGGTGTTTCAATTGTGTATATTTCCCATAAGCTTGAAGAACTGCTGCAAATAGGTGATTATATCACCGTTCTACGTGATGGAAAGCTCGTCGCAGAAGAAGAAGCGAAGAATGTCAATGTATCGTGGATTATTGAGAAAATGGTAGGGCGAAGCCCAACTTCTCTTTTCCAACGGAAAGACCATGTTATTGGGGAAGAACTATTATCTGTAGAGAATATATGTTTGCCGCGTCATGGGGGTGGTTACACTGTAGATAATGTTTCTTTTTCATTGCGCAAGGGAGAAATCCTTGGTTTCTATGGGCTGATGGGGGCTGGCCGTTCTGAATTATTTGAATGCTTGGCTGGAGTAAGAGAAGAATCGGAAGGAAAGATCATCCTCGAAGGAAAAGAGCTGAAGGAAAACTCGGTTACTGCTCGTATAGAAGCGGGGATTGTTCTTGTGCCTGAGGATCGGCAACGAGATGGGTTGATACAAACACTTTCTGTTGCTCATAATATGCTGCTTTCAAGTTTAAAAAGATATTTTAACAAAATATACCTAATATATCGGCGGGAAAAAGAGGCTGTGGATTCTTTGATTCGAGATCTTTCGATTAAAGTCTCTACACCGCAGCAATTAATAACTTCGTTGAGCGGCGGCAACCAACAAAAGGTTGTAGTGGCAAAGGGTTTGTTGACATCTCCCAAGGTGCTGCTCATGGATGAACCAACTCGTGGCATTGATGTTGGAGCTAAGTCAGAAATCTTTGAAATTATGAGTAAACTGGCAGCCCAAGGTTACGGGGTCTTGTTTATTTCTTCAGAGTTAAAAGAAATACTGGCAATGTCGGATCGTATCTTGGTGATGTCTAAAGGAAAAGTCACGGGTGAGTTTTCCCGAGAAGAGGCGACTGAAGAGGCATTAGTTGCCGCTTCAGCAATTGGACATGAATTATCAAACGGTAAGAACGGAGCTTAAACCATTATGGACGAACAAATTTCATCTACCGCTAGTAAAAAATCTTCTATGAAAAGAACAAATTTACAGCAAATTCTCATTAAAGCAAGAGCTTTCATTGCATTGATTTTGGTTGTGGTTGTTTTTTCTTTTCTATCTCCTGCTTTTTTAACAGCAGAAAACATTCAGATAATGGCAAAGCATGTAGCAATTAATGCCTTGTTGGGTATTGGGATGACATTTGTAATACTCACCGGAGGCATTGATTTGTCGGTTGGCTCTATTGTTGGCTTAACTGCCATGATTGCTGGAGGGCTGATCAATGAGGGGATTAAACTGACCACTTTTGGGGTTATTGTTTATCCGCATACTTGGACGATTATTGTCATTTCTCTGATAATCGGTACGCTGATTGGAGCAGTGAGCGGGATTATCATCACGCGTTTTAACGTAGCCCCCTTCATTGCAACCTTAGGTATGCTTTATATGGCGCGTGGTTTTGCATTATTGCGTTCTAATGGCAATACATTTCCAAATTTGGTCGGCAGACCTGAATTAGGCAATACTGGTTTTCCTCAACTAGGGGCGGGGGACTTGTTCGGAATTAACTACTCTATTTGGATCATGATAGTCTTTGCATTAGTCGCTGCTTTTGTGGCTTCGAAGACACCTTTTGGACGCCATGTATATGCTATTGGCGGCAACGAACGAGCTGCAGAGCTTTCTGGAGTACGGATTGCCCGAACAAAGATCATCGTTTATATGATTTCTGGGTTTTGCTCTGCGATGGTGGGGTTGATCATTGCCTCGCAACTTGTTGCGGCTCATCCGGCAACGGGAACCTTTTTTGAGTTGAACGCCATTGCAGCAGTTGTTTTAGGTGGGACATCCTTAGCTGGAGGACGAGGCGGAATTGGAGGAACAATTATTGGCGCTTTTGTGATCGGTGTTCTTGGTGATGGCTTAATTATGGTGGGAGTGTCTTCTTTTTGGCAGCAAGTGATCAAAGGGGCGGTGATTGTGTTAGCTGTCATTATTGATCAAGTACAAGCAAGAATGCAAGAACGAGCTGCCCTTCAAGAACAGATGGAACAGAATGAAGGATAGCAGTTTGTTTGCACTATAAGGTAAATGAAATAACAAAGTAAGGAGGTATGGTATTGGAGTAATTAATAATAAATATAGTTTTAAAAAAATATTTGTTTAAAAATTTTATA
>DAOUFY010000170.1:0-40425 GCA_034429745.1 Anaerolineales bacterium | reverse complement strand
TTCTTTGTATGGTATATCTTCTATTAAGGAGAAACAAACATTAATTCCATGGTTTTTTGCAGCTAAAAGATAATTCCAAGAAATATCCATGCCATATTTAGAAACATTATCAAATCTAGATAATAAACGCCCCAACCCAACACCTACGTCTAAAATACTATCTCCAGCTGATATATACTTCTTCACCAACAAAACCGTAGACTCTTCCAACTCAATTAATAAACTTTCTTCAGTAAATGGATTACTTCTTTTTTCTGTGGCCTTAGTAACATGATCATGAGCAATCTTTTCATAGTTCGAAATATAATCATCAACAATAGAAAAAAAAGGCACACCTTGATATTCACCTAAAGGTTCCTTGCAATAAACTGTATTGTCATATTGATTCATAAAATATCCTTAAAGCAAATCAGTTAAATTGCTGTAATCTAATCTATTGTCAGATATAAACCCTCATTCATAATTTAATAATTCTTCATTTATCGGAATCTAACAATGACTTAGGTTAAAATTTTTATATCCTTCCTGTCCATTATACCATCTTTGATACGCTTCAATGACACGCAGCCAGAATTCTCTTCCATCACTATAACGAGAGATTAAAATTCTTTGATTATTAATAATATTGGTTGCATAATTTTGGTTATACAAACTTTCTTGGCATAACTTTTGGTAATCATCCAATGTATAAGCTGTATTTTGGGGAAGCAATAGAGCGGGTAACTCCACTTGGCTCCATTGTTTGCGATTCCATAACCTTTCTTCAAAGCTTACGCCCATGTGAACTGTTGGTGTGCCAGCTGCATAGGCTTCTGCCCTTGCTGTTCCTCCACCCATGGGAAAAGTATCCGGCCAAAGTCGTGCTTTTTTCAAATTTTCTTTAACCTCTCGCCAATCTCCCTCCATTTCTCCGCGTTCATTTCTTCCGTAGATTAACCTGCCTAGGTAATGTGCGCGCTCTGTGACTTTCCATTTCTTAAAAACAGGGATGATATCTTTCATCCCTTTCTTCCTACTTTGATCATCGCGTCCTGCAAAAACAAGATATAGATCTTTGTCATCCGACATTAGGCGCATCAGTATCTCTAGAAAGGGAGCAGAAGCAAACTTATATAGTGATCCATGCCAAAAGATTAAAGGCTCTCTTTCCTTCCAGGATGGTGCTTCCTCTGATAAAAGATCGCGAGTATCATATACTGCACCAATGGGAAAAACCAATTGATTATTAAAATATGAGTGCGTGGCAGTACTAAAAAGATGGCCGTTTTTAATAAAATAATCACTTTGTGGTTGGGCATGTAGATGGAAAGCTATCTTGTCATGATGAAATAGATCGGTTCCTGAGCATAAATGCACAATACAGGGGGTATCTAATTGATCGATGATTAGGAAAGATTGAAGATTATAATTGATATTAATGACAAGATCTAACTCAGACGCGTTGATCGCATTAATCATTTTATTAACAGAAAGAGGATTATCGTCAAACAATTCATAATAATGTACTAGATCCTTTAAATATTGTGCCGTATATTCACGATATTCATCAGGATGGCGCATATCAAAAATATAAAGCCATATATCATCAGGCAGATTGCAAAATAATGGCTTTTGGGTTAACAAGGTAACTGATAAGTACCCATATAAACCAATTCGCAGCGGAAAGTGCCTTTTTTCTGCAGGAGGTCGACACGGAGTTACCTCTTTTCTATGAGCATGGTGTAAAACCCGCCAATATAACCTCAAATGATGAGGATGTACTGTACCAGGAACAGATTGAATATTTAACGTGATCAGAGCAGTAATTTTATAAATGAGTTTTTTTGCTATTGTTTCACATGAAAATAAAAGGATACATTTATAAGTCCAACTTAATAGATTGATAAACCAAAATTGATAAACTATTTTATACCATGTTCTTTTTATATAAATAATGATTCTCGATGAAAATAAGTTTAGAGGTTGATATAAGTTCATCTTATGATTGAGTACTACGTATTATTCTTGCCCTAGTTCCCTTCATACATAACTCAAGGTTCGCATCACCTTTGCCGGGCACCCATAAACCACCGAATTTTTTGGAACATTTTCCAATACTACACTTCCCATACCAACTAAACAATAATCTCCAATGGCTACATCGTTAATTATGGAGCTATTTGTTCCTAGATAACACATTGTGCCAACTTTCACATTACCTGAGACACATACTCCCCCGGCAATGCAAGTATAATCACCGATTTCACTGTCATGGCTTATTATTGAGTTTGGCAAGACAATAACATGGTCTCCAATTGTAACGTTCGAAGTGATTGTTACATGCTGGAAAATCACCACCCCCTGCCCCAGAGAGGATAATCGGGAAACGCTTGCAGTCGGGTGTATTATATTTTCAAATTGGTCACGATTAATTTTTGTTCTTTCAACTATTTCCTTCTTCTTAAGAAAAGTCTTTGGGCTTCCAATCCCATTAATAAAAAAACAATCCTTATACTCACTTGCCGCTTCCAATGGACCTAAAACCTTTACCCCTTGGATTTCTTTATTCCACAACGCCTCACAATCGTCGAGAAATCCTACACACCGATATATTTCCTTCTGATGATATTGGTTAATATCTTGGATGGTATCAAAGATGTCAATACAATTACCTGCTGTTCCCAAAATAATTATCTTTTTCATTTGCCTACTGCATCGAATAAAGTATTTACAACATATTCTTGTTGGTCTCTTTGCAACGACTCAAACATGGGCAAGCTTAATGAAAGTGCAAAAACTTCATCTGTATTCGGAAAATCTCCCTCAATAAACCCATATTTGGTTCGATAATAAGTTGTCAAAGGAATATGCCAAGTACCAATACCTGTTTCTACTTCCATAAATTTTAACTTTTCTATAATTGCCGTTCTTTTTCCATAACAATCTTTTGGAAGCAACGCTACATAAGATTGATAAACGGAAAAGCTATCCTTTGCAACATAAGGGATTTTTACTCTCGAACCCCGGAGCAACTCATCATAAACTAAAGCAAGCTCGCGGCGTTTTTTAATGATTCTATCCAATTTTTTCATTTGCATCGTTCCCAAAGCAGCTTGAAATTCTGTTATGCGCATATTTAAGCCAGGTAAAATAAAATCCGGATCCAATGAAGTTGATCTCAGTCCATGATTACGGAGAGAACGAAGCTTTTCGGCTATTTTTGCATCATTTGTTGTAATCAATCCGCCCTCACCAGTCGTAATCGCCTTTCGAGGATGAAAGCTAAAACATCCCATTATCCCCCAGGTTCCCGCCATTTTATCATTCCATCGTGCCCCTAATGCACATGCTGCGTCTTCAATGATAGGTATTTCATACTGTTGAGCAAGCCCGCTAATTATATCCATATTTGCCATTTGCCCAAAAATATGAACAGGTATAATTGCTTTTACTCGCTTTCTAATACTATCCACCGACATCATCATCCGCAGCCGTTCTTCAAGGCAATTAGGGTCCATATTATAGGTATCCGGCTCAATGTCAATAAAAACCGGCTGTGCTTTGCAGCATTCCACCACATTAGCAGTAGCAGGCCAAGAATAAGCCGGCACTATAACAAAATCTGATACTTGTACATCAAGAGCTAATAAAGAAAGGTAAAGTGCAGCAGTACAATTGCTCACTGCAACAGCATAGGAAGCACCAACATAACTCGCTACCTTTTCCTCAAATTCCGCAACATTTTTTCCTTGAACGAGATAACCCGTCTTCAATACTTCGCTTACTGCTTGCAAATCATCATCCTCTATTGATGGCATTGCTAATCTAATCATAATAATCTCCGATAGTATTCCGCGGTACGCAGAATGCCTTCTTCCAAATCCACTTTAGCCTCAAATCCCAGTAAATCTTTTGCCTTTTTTACCGATGGTATCCGCAATTCAACATCGGCATAATCTTTATAGGTAAATATAATTTTAGAAGGAGAATTCAGCACTCTAATCACAGTATTTGCTAGACCGTAAATTGTCGTAGCAGCTCTTTGATTACCGATATTAAATGATTCTCCAACAGCTTTTGGATGTGTCATAGCCAGAATTACGCCGTCAACCATATCATCAACGTAGCACCACGCCCTTATTTGTGTACCATCACCATGAATTTCAAGCGGCTCTCCTTTTATTGCCCTCACAATAAAAGTATGGAGAGCTCCTTCGCCCACTTGGCCTGGCCCGTAAACATTAAAAGGACGCAACACAGTTACTGGCAGCCCAAATTCTTTATGATAAGCATACGCTAAATGCTCCTCGGCCAGTTTGCTTACTGCATAAGTCCATCTCGCTTCTCCTACCTTACCAATGACAGCATTATCTGTTTCAGTTGATCTAAATGCCGTCTGACCAAACACTTCACTAGTGGAAAAACAGACCACTCTTTCGACATGAGATAACTTTAAAGCAGATTCCAGCACATTAGCTGAACCCACCATATTTACTCTCATTGTTCTTGTAGGGCTTTTAATGACCGTATCTATTCCCGCAATAGCAGCACAGTGAATAACAATATTCGCACCCTTTATCGCATCTTCTAAACATTTTAAGTCAAGGATATCGCCTTCAATAATTGTGAGGTCTGGATGCTCCTTGTATTCCTTATATTTTAACGAATTTCGAAATAAGTTGTCATACACAACAACTTGATAACCTTGGGTTAACAGCTTTCCCGCTAACGTTGATCCAATAAAACCGGCTCCTCCTGTTATAAATGCTTTCTTTTTCCTTGTGTTCATAATTTAATGATACCTCCTCCTTATTATAAGGCACCTAGATATTTATTCTTAACTTATATCCGATATTACGTTGTCTTCAATTCCGCTGACCATTTCAGAGAAATCCGGCACAGTCTCCAGTAACTCATGGTAGGTTCCAGATGCTGCTAAGCGACCATTCTTTAAGAAATATAATTTATCGCAAGGTTGTACCGCACTAACCCGATGAGAAATAATGACAATCGTCGTATCGCGCCCCAGTGAAAATATATCCTTCATAATTTGATGCTCAGTCATCACATCCAGAGCACTTGTGGCTTCATCCAACACCAGCAAGCGTGGTTTTCGATATAGCGCCCGCGCTATTCCTATCCTTTGTCTTTCCCCTCCGGAAAGTCGCACTCCATTTTCTCCTAATGGTGTTTTTATTCCTTTCTCTAAATTATCTACTACTTTCGTTAACCCCGCCATATCAATAGCTTCAGCTAACCGTTCTCTGTCAATTTCCTCTATGCTAATCCCAAAGGCAATATTTTCTTCTAATGTAGCATCAGCGATAAATATTTGCTGGGATACATAGCCAATTTGTTCTCGCCATGAACGACTATTCCTTTGTGTGAGGTGGATGCCATCAATGACAATCTCACCTTTTGTTGGTTCAAGCAGACCCAACAATAGATCTACCGTTGTTGTTTTTCCGGCTCCCGATGCTCCAACAATAGCTACTCGGCTGCCATAAGGTATTTCAAGATTAATATTATATACGGAATGCTGGTCTGCCAAAGGATACTGATAAGATACCTCTTTAAAGCATATCGATTCTCTTAGAGTAGGAATTTTACCTTTCTGAGTATCCAACAGCTTTTCTTCTCTTTCCAAAGCTTCTATTCCTTCTAAAGCTTCTCTAACTGCAAATACACTGGCTTGATAATAAGCAATTGTTGTTACGTTAGTGAACGTTCGATTAAACAGTGGCAATATCCGATAAAAGGCAGCCACATATACTCCTAACACCGGCGCCAATTGACTATAATTCACATTGGATTGTTGGGTAAGGAGAATGAAAATAACTAACCCGGTCATGATGAGGAAATCAATCCATATCCGCGGGGCCGATTGAAAAAAAACATGATATGTCGCTAAAGTAGCGTACCGCGAAAGACCTTTGATCAACCGCTGTAAATATACTTCTTCGCAATTGATTGCCTTTACTTCTTTGACACCAAATAATGATTGATGTACAACCCGATTTACTTCTCCAGAAAGCTGTTCGCGCTCATTTCCCCATGTTATTATTCTGTGTCGTAAAATGAGAAAGGATATAGCAAAAAGAGCAGCAACCGCTATCCCAGCATACAGATAAACGGCCGGACTTATGACAATCAATAATATACATAAAGGAATAATAACAACGTTATCTGATAATAAAGACAATAATGGAATCAAAACTCCCACGGTAATTAAATTTGTTTCTGTCAGTACATTTTTAAGAAGAACAGAGCTGTTTTGGGTAAGAAAAAAAGGATAAGCCAAGGATAAATACCCTTTCAAGACGCGATGGGCTAGAAATGCTGAAAATCGGTAACTAAATTGATATTGATAATAATTTCCATAAGAAGTGATGAACGCTTTAAACACATAAATAAACAACAAAGCTACCGCAATAATGATCATAAGCATTGAAAGCGGAATCTCGCCAAAAGATTTTTGTATCCATTGCATCCACCAAGATTGGTTAACTTCACTGGGGTTAATGGCAATCGAGAGTAAGGGATATATCGCTCCAACACCTACCAAATCTAAAGCAGCGATGGTTGCCATCATAATAAGCATCCAAAGGATTTGTGCATCATTTTGACGGCCTAGTAACCTTCTTAATTCAACTAACAATCGAAATACATTAGAGAAAAATTTTAATAGTGGAATGTTTTTCATGACAAATTCAATCCTTCGTCTCTTTCAAACACGAAGAAGGATTATAACATAACATCTGTTTCCTCACTTCTCACATCTTCTTTTCATATCTATCCTTAATCTTTTTCAGCTCTTGACATTTTCCTTATATTTTGTTATATTCACTTATGAACGAACGTTCGTTAGTAATTTTATATGAGGTAACTATTATGATCTACGAAAAACCTTCCTCAACCGCCGACCTGATCCTTCATACCGCTTATCAGCTCTTTATTAAGCAAGGCTACAGTGCTACCTCTATGCGCTGCATCGCTAAGGAAACCGGCATTGCTCTCAGTAGTATTTATAATCACTTCACGAATAAAGAAGACCTTTTTCGCCAAGTTTTCTTCACTTTCCATCCCTATCATGATGTCCTCCCTTTTCTCGAGGATAATTCCACCTCTACCGCAGAGGAATTTATCCGCAATGCCATCTCCCATGCTATAGAAGCTCTCGACCGCCGTCCCGGCTTCCTTAACCTGATGTTTATTGAAATTGTAGAGTTCAACGGCAAGCATATTCGCGAACTGTTTGAGATGCTCTATCCCCGCGCAGAGATGATCCCAAAACGACTTGCTAGACTCTATCCTAATCAATTCAAACCCATTCCGCCTCTTCTTTATATCCGCTCTATCATTGCTTTCATCTTCGGCTTTTTCATTACCGATGCATTAATTGGTTCTTTCTCTCAACAGGTTAATCGCCAAATGGCAATTAACACCTTAATAGACATTTTCTGCCATGGGGTACTCAATGATGTCCAACAAGAATAGTTTTCCTACTTCTTATCGTGTACCGATTAATCTTGATGTTCTACTCAGCCCGCGCTGGCATAAACTGCTCAACGATCTTGCACAGCATCGCGTGCAGCTTTCTTTGGCAATAATCTCCATGATTGCTGGCATATTTGCCGTAGGTTTGGTTCTTGGGGCGCGTACGCTCTTGCTAACAAATATTGATACCCAATACCAGGCTTCCCACCCAGCTACTGCTTCTTTTATGCTGACCGATTTTGAGGAAGGGTTAACCGATTACGCCCGTAAACTTCCACAAGTAGCTGAAGCAGATGCTGTACGGACAATTAATGCCCGCCTATTCGACCAATCAAATACTGCCAGCACTGCCGCCTCCCAGTGGCGTGCATTGGAATTAATTGCCATTGAAGATTTCAAAGATCAGCGCCTCAATGTTCCTCTTTTATTAGAAGGTATTTATCCCCCTCCTAAAAATACCATTGCATTAGAAAGATCTTCTCAACGATTAATCAATGCAAAGCTTGGTGATTCAGTTACCATTGAAACACTTTCTGGTCTTAAGAGAACTTTCACGATCAGCGGCATTGTCAAAGATCCCACAGCCTTACCCGGTACATTAACAGGCTTTACTACTGCTTATATCTCTTTTGATACTCTCGAAAAACTTGAGCAGCCGCGGCGCTTCAATCAATTGCTTATTGCGGTAAAAGGCAACCCACGCGACAAAGCTGCCGTAGAAATGCAAATGGAAGCTATCCGTAAAAAGATAGAATTGGGGGGATGGAACATTACTCGTACGGTTATTCCGCTTTACACCGGCCGACCGCGCATGGAAACGGTCATTAATACCATATTTCTCATCCTCAGCCTAGCCGGTTCTACCATCATTTTCATCAGCATTGTGCTCATTGCCAACACAATGGAAGCTATTATGGCTCAACAGATCAAACAAATTGGCATTATGCGCTTAGTTGGTGGCACAATTGCCCAAGTCGCTGGTTTATACTTTATCTTCATCACCTTCTTAGCCGTAATTGCCATCCTTTTTGCCATACCTCTCAGTTCTTTTGTAGCTCATCGCTTCTCTACCTTTTTACTCAACTTGAACAACTTTGATATGCTGTATCCTAACATTCCCCCATGGGTTTATGGTTTTCAAGTCGTTGTTGGGTTAAGCATTACTTGGCTAGCTTCTCTCAAGCCTATTCTCAGCAGCACTCTTTTTCTCACCATTCGCGAAGCCATCAGCCCCGTTGGCACTGAGGCAAGCCCTAGCAATGGCACCCTTGAACGTCTCCTTACCAAAATCACTCACTTCTCTGGGTCGGCATTGGTTGCTGTTCGCAACATCTTCCGAAAAAAGTGGCGC
Organism: Anaerolineales bacterium; assembly: GCA_034429745.1. Taxonomy (GTDB): domain Bacteria; phylum Chloroflexota; class Anaerolineae; order Anaerolineales; family DRKV01; genus JBAXBF01. The sequence goes on along the minus strand of DAOUFY010000170.1, from coordinate 31,598 downwards.
CTTATGCTCACCGTAGTTACCCTTAGCTTCGGTGGAGCCGCTTTTATCGCAGTTTTTTGCATTCGATCCTCAATACTAAAAACCGTCTATTCGCTGCACTACGAATATAATCGTTATGACATTACCATCACTTTCAGCAGACCCTATCGGCAAGAAATTCTTGCATCTCTCATCAAGAAAAATAATTATGTATCATACAGTGAAGGATGGGCAACTGATACAGGTCTATACATCCTTCCCAATGGCGACGAGAATAAAAACGATCCACTGGATGTCATAGGCTTGCCGCCCGAATCACCGCTGGTTAAGCCAACCATAATTGCCGGCAGCTGGCTAACTGATGAGAATGAAGGCTGTATTGTCGTCAATAAATATTTTTTTGAGCATCTTCCCTGGACACATCTCGGCAGCGAAGTCCGGCTCAATATTGGTGGCCGCGAGAAGACATGGCGCATCATCGGTGAGGTTTATGGCGGGTTTAACTTCAATCAAAACCCGGCTGTTTATATGAGCCTAAAGGATTATGGAAAAGCAACTAATACCAGCGGCAAAGTCAACTCACTGCAAATTGTGCTTACTCCTCAATCAGCCAAACATATTCCTCAGGCTGCTTCTGCCCTCGAAAATTATTTTAATCAAGCGGGGTATTACATCAAAGATTTAAAGACAGCCACAGAGATCCTCTTCTTCATTGATGAGAGAGTAGCCATTCTTACTACTGTACTGCTCACCCTTTCCTTTTTGCTTGCTTTAGTTGGCGGGATAAACCTCACAAACACAATGAGTACGAATGTCATTGAACGAACTAGAGAGATTGGGGTTATGCGCGCTATTGGCGCCTCTTCTAAAATATTAAGGCAAATAACAGTCTCGGAGGGACTTTTTATTGGTTGGTTCAGCTGGCTTTTTGCTTGCGCTCTTTCATTTCCGGCTGGTCAAGCTGCCACACAGCGGATTGGCATGACTTTTATTGGGATGCCACTTTTCTTTTCCTATTCCATCACCGGATTAGGATTATGGCTGCTGCTTGTCAGCTTCGTCGCCATTATCGCTAGCTTAGTACCAGCCCAAAATGCTATCCAGATCACTATACGCGAGGCGATCAGCTATGAATAATCAGCATTCCAACTCTTCCAACAATTCCATTCTTCAAGTTGAAAACCTCAGCAAAGACTACATCGGCAAAGGAGGTGTCGTTCATGCACTTAAAGACATCTCCTTTACAATAAACCCCGGTGAGTGGGTTGCCTTGCGCGGACCCAGCGGCGCTGGTAAAACAACCTTAATCAACCTCATCAGTGGTATTGACCACCCTTCTCAAGGCAGCATTACCATTTGTGGCAAACAACTTCAAAAAATGGGTGAAAATTCCCGTTCGCGTTTTCGCGGGCGCAACATCGGCATTATTCTGCAAACATTCCAGCTTATGCCTACCCTTACTGTGGTGCAAAACGTCATCCTTCCAATGGATTTATGCCGTGTCTTCTCTCCAAAGCAACGCTACGAACGGGCTATGTACCTCCTGCAGCAAATGGGCTTGGAAGAGCATGCCCGAAAATACCCATCTCAGCTATCCGGTGGACAACAGCAGCGCGTTGCAATTGCTCGCGCCTTAGCAAACGATCCCCCCCTTCTTCTAGGAGACGAGCCAACCGGCTCTTTGGATAGCAAAACCGCGAAGTCAATATTTGATATTTTCAAAGATCTCGTTGCACAAGGTAAAAGTTACCTAATGGCAACCCATGACCCAGATATTGAAAAATACGTTTCTCGCACCATCTATCTCAAAGATGGTGTCATACTCTCCTCGTTAGATAGCTGAGATAACATAGACCTGATATGGTTCAAACTCAATCTGTTGATGAAGGGGGATTTGCTTCTCGCTTATCCAATCTTCAAAATGCAGAGTTGCGCCATATATCCGCAAAAGATTTGCATCTAGCGATAAAAAATGCTCGCTAAAATTCGCCAACACAATGATTTTTTCTCCAAATCCTTCTCTCACATACCCTAAAATATGCTCATTTTCTGTTTCCATGAATTGTGTTGTGGCTTCTCCACCAAATGCAGGATGGCTTTTACGAATTTTAATTAACCTTTGCAATTGATGATATATTTTTCCCTCAATCGTACTCTCATCAAAACGACGCGCATATTTTTCCTCACTAGCCGCTGAACGGTGAACCCAGCGGCTATCGCGCGCTTTACCGGGCTCCTTACTATAGCTGTAATCGTTCAAGGTGCCTATCTCATCTCCTAAATAAATCAACGGAATACCGCCAATCGTTAAGATGATTGCATATAGCAGCACAATCCGCCTTACCGCCAGGTCAATCTCCTCTGCACTGCCTTCCATGAGAGCTTTTTCCAAGCCAGCCAAGGAAGCACAGGTACCTGAGATGCGGCAATCTCCCGTGCGCGGGTTTTCCTGAAATGGCAGCCCGCGTGCAAAACTGCCCTCAAATCGGCCTGTATAGAAACGGTTAAGAAAAAGACGATGGCCATATGGATCAATCCCAACCCGCCTAGCATCTTCATCCGAAAAGGTCCAGCCAATATCATCATGACAGCGAACGTAATTCACCCAAGCACAACCTTTTGGAATGCCAAATCGCTGACGCAAAGAATAAGCCAGCAGCTTTACCTCTCGTGTTGCCAATGTTTCCCACAGCAGTGCCATAAGCAAAGGATTGTATGATAGCTGACATTCATCAGCATGGATGTAGCGCGCAACTTCATCCGGATGCACAATGGCTTCGGACTTAAAAAGCATCGCCGGCGCAGTAATGCGCACTACTGTATTAAAGGCTTGAATGAGCCAATGTGCCTGAGGTAAATTTTCACAGCTAGTGCCCAGTTCTTTCCAAACAAAGGCTAAGGCATCCAACCGCAGCACATCTACCCCAATATTAGCTAAGAATAGCATTTCCTCGCAAATGCGCGTGAATACCAAAGGGTTGCTGTAATTCAAATCCCATTGATAACTGTGAAACGTCGTCCAGACCCATCGTTGAAGCGGATGGTAATATGTGAAAGCACCGCGATGTTCTTCAGGAAAAATCTCTCTTAAATGCTTTTCATACTGATCAGGAAGGCTGCGATCTGCAAAAAGCCAATACATTTCTTGATGTTCTTCACTTCCCTGCTGCGCTAGGATTGCCCATTCATGCTCATGAGAGGTGTGGTTAAAGACAAAATCCAACACCAAGCTGATGCCGTTTTGGCGCAGCTCTTCAGCTAACTCTATCAACTGCTCTATGCTGCCTAAACGTTTGTCAATTTCTCGGTAGCTGCTCACCGCATAGCCGCCATCGTTTTCACTCAGCGGTGTGCGGAAAAGCGGCATTAAGTGCAAGTAAGTTAAACCCAACTCCTTAAAATAGGGAATTTTGCGTCGTATGCCCTCTAAATCTTTCGCGAATAAGTCAACATAACAAACTCCACCCAACATCTGATTCGACTGAAACCAATCTGGGTCAGCTTCGCGCTCATTATCCAACTGTTTTAGCACAAAAGGTCTAGCCTGATAGGCTTTTCCCATGCTGACAAGTAATTCTTCCAGATAGAAAAAGAAGTCATAATGATCGCCATACAATCGTAAAAGTAAACCAAATAACCGATTAAAATGCCTTTCCAACCGAGCCAAAAATATTTTCCATTCCTGCGGATGTTTTTGAGGATAACCCTCCACACGAGCTTCCAATCTCGGCAAAAGTCGGGCATATGTTCGGCGAGCTGCTTTTGTTAGATTATCTTCTTCCCATTGCATCTACTATTCCCAAACCCCATTTTGCTTGATTACATCATGGTACCAATAAAAACTTTTCTTTGGTATGCGTTTAAAGTCAGCAAAATTCACGCGACACAACCCAAAACGCGGACGGTAGCCTTCCGCCCATTCAAAGTTGTCCAGCAAGCTCCAATAATAATAACCGTGAACATTAACTCCCATCTCAATAGCACGATGCAGCTCCCTTAAGTGCACCCGTATATATTGAATCCGTTCATAATCTTCTACATACTCCTGTGCATTAGGCACATCCAATGCAGCACATCCATTTTCCGTAACCAGCATCTGTGGATTGCCATAACGATCTCTGAAAATTTTCAATATCTCCATCAACCCTTGAGGGAACACCCCCCACCCCACTTCAGTAATGCCCCACATCGGCAAAGTCTTGGGCATCACACGGCATTTCAGATGCCCTTGATGGGGATCATAAGCTACAGTAAATGAAGTGTAATAATTGATCCCTAAATAATCCATCGGTGTACGGATTATTTCCATATCGCCATTTTGGTAACGCGGTGCCATAGTACCTGCCCAATCCATCAACAGGGCAGGATATTCACCCTTAAACAATGGATCAGCAAACAAATCCACATATTGCATTAAATACCGTTGTGCTGCATCCACATCTTCATCTTCTTCTGAAGCGGGCAGAGCATACTCAAAATTCAAGATGATGCCAATCTCACCTTTTATTCCTAACGCCTTAAAAGCCTGTACTGCTTTTCCATGCGCCAACAGCTGATGGTGCACCGCTTGATAGGTTTGTGATATATCACAAATACCAGGTGCAAATTGTCCTGTCCCATAACCCAGGAAAGCTGTACACCAAGGCTCATTGAAGGTTGCCCAACGTTGTACTCGGTCGCCTAACCTTTCAAACATCACATTGGCATATTGGACAAACCAATCACAGATATTGCGGTTATTCCAGCCACCCTTATCCTGCAGCGCTTGCGGTAGGTCCCAATGATATAGGGTTATCATTGGGGCAATTCCCGCTCCAAGCAAATTATCAACCAAACGATCGTAAAAATCTAACCCAGCCGGGTTAACCATCCCATAACCTTGCGGCAAAATACGCGTCCAAGCTGTAGAAAAACGGTACGACTGCACACCCAATGCCTTTATCAAGGCAATATCTTCCTGATAAAGATGATAGTGATCGCAGGCCATATCGCCATTCTCCCCTCCTCTTACCGCGTATGGATGATGAGTAAAGCGATCCCAAATACTTTCCCCTTTGCCATCTTCCTTCCAAGCTCCCTCAATTTGGTAGGCAGAAGTAGCCACACCCCAACAGAAGTCTTTGGGAAACGATAATAAAGCCATAAGTTGTTTAATCTCCTTTAAACCAGAGGACTTGATAGGGGGCTAATGTAATCCGCAGTTCCCCTTTCTGCAATTTTATCTTTTCACCTTCTTGAAGAACATCCTCAAGCAATTCTATTCCAGTCCAAGCCAATGATATATTAACTAGCTGATCTGAAGCTGAAAGGTTATGCAACCCAATAATCCTTTCCTGTTGATATGTTCGCAGACAAGCTGCTACTGCACTTGATCCGCATTCCAGCCAGGTAAGATCACCCAAACCAAAAGCGAGGTGTTTTTTACGAGCAAAATTCAACCGCCTGATTGTATTCAAAAGAGAATTGGGGTTTTTCATCTGATCGGCAACATTAACCTTTGCCGGATGATAGGGATTTGTTTGGATAAGCGGCGCGTAATACGTGGTAGGCTGAGCCTGAGAAAAACCTCCCTGTTCATCGCTAGTCCATTGCATGGGAGTACGAACACCGTTGCGGTCAAACAGAGCAATGTTATCTCCCATGCCAATTTCATCTCCATAATAAATAATAGGAGAACCAGGCATAGCATAAAGCAAGGCAAAGGCTAGGCTAATCCGCCGCGGATCATTATCCAGCAAAGGGGCTAAGCGGCGGCGAATGCCTAAATTCAATCTCATTTGAGGATCAGGGGCATATTGCTCCCACATCCATTGCCGCTCCGTATCGCTCACCATCTCTAGGGTCAACTCATCATGATTGCGTAAAAACGTGCACCATTGGCAAGTTTCAGGCAAAGCAGGTGTCTGCTGCAGTACATTCACCAAGTCCTGAACCTTTTCCTTTTTCAACGCCATAAAAATACGCGGCATCAAAGGGAAATGAAAGCCCATGTGAAATTCATCTCCATCGCCAAAATACTCGCGCACTTGGTGCGGCAATTGATTGGCTTCGCAAAGTAAAATCCGCCCGGGGTAATTTGCATCTAGCCATGCCCTCAGCTTTTTGAGATAAGCATGGGTTTCCGGCAGGTTTTCACAATTTGTGCCCTCACGTTCAAACAAATAAGGTACTGCATCGGCTCTAAAACCATCTACACCTAAATCCAGCCAATACTGCATCACGCGCAGCATTTCTTCTTGAACAGCAGGGTTATTATAATTGAGATCCGGCTGTGAGGAATAAAAACGATGCCAATAGTATTGGTTTGCCATTTCATCCCAAGTCCAATTGGATTTTTCGGTATCGCAAAAGATAACCCGCGTTTGAGAGTATTTTTGATCGCTATCACTCCAAACATAATAATCGCGGTAAGGAGAGCTGCGGCTGCTTCGAGCTGCCTGAAACCAAGGGTGCTGATCAGAAGTGTGATTTAGTACCAAATCCAACAGCAAACGCATACCGCGCCGGTGCACTTCTTCTTTTAAGATCTTAAAATCCTCTAACGTCCCATATTCAGGCAAGATAGAATAATAATCAGCAATATCATAACCATCATCTTTTAAGGGAGAGGCATAAATAGGTAAAAGCCAGATACAATCAATTCCCAATTGCTGTAAATAATCCAACTTTTGTGTTAGTCCACGCAAGTCTCCATGCCCGTCCGCATTGCTGTCCTTAAAAGCGCGGACATACACTTCATAAAAGAGTGCGTTTTTATACCACGGATAAGCATTCATCAGCAAGAGTACTTATCCTTTCACGGAACCAGCTAACAAACCGCGTACAAAATAACGCTGTAAAGCAAAGAAAACCGTAAGCGGCAAAATCATGCTGACAAATGCCCCAGCGGTGAGCAAATGCCAATCCTGCCCTTTCTCGCCAACAATCGCTGCTAAGGCACTGGTTACTACTCGTGTTTGATCGCCTAAGAAAACTAATGCAACTAAGTAATCATTCCATACCCACAAAAATTGAAAAATGGCAAAGGAAGCCAGCGCCGGTACAGAAAGAGGCAATATGAGGCGCGTGAAAATAGTAAAGTTAGAAGCACCATCCATAAACGCTGATTCAAACAGATCGCGCGGTAAGCTGCTGATATAATTAAACAGCAGGTAAATGGCTAAGGGTAAACCAAAACCCGTATGTGCCAGCCAGATTGCAATAAAAGTCCCGTTTAAATTAAGTTTAGTGTAATCCTGCAAAATAGGCACCAAAGCAATTTGCAGCGGCACCACCAACAGTGCCACCACAATCACAAACAGCAGTCTGCGACCAGGAAAGTTTAACCAAGCAAACCCATAAGCTGCAAAGGCAGCAATGAGAATGGGAATTACCGTTGAAGGGATAGCCACTGCTAATGAATTGAGAAAAGCTCCGCCTAAATTATTCCCTTTGCGAATAATCTCATTGCCACTTGCATCGCGAAATCGAATTTCTTTTCCCGTAATGACATTTTTATAATTATCAATAGTGAGCTTAGTGTCAAATCCTTTCCACTCCAAGGCATAAACTTTCAATAATCTGGTTCGTTTATTCCCATACCACACCAACTTTTTTCCATCCGTTGTTTCAACCCCGTTCCTCAATTGCTCAAAGGTAGCGGTTACTCCTCCTATCGTCATCGGTTGGTTGACATCCACCGAATCATCCAGCTTTATTTCTCCTTCTTCCACCCATGCCTTATGAGGAAAAACCGTCCACCAGCCGCTACTAAAAATATCCTCACTGGGACGAAAAGAGGTGATCAGCACACCTAAGGTTGGAATTGTCCACAATAGACAGATGATGATCAACACCCCATTCACAAAAAGGCTGGAAAGGAATTTTTGCTTTTTAAAACTGGGGATTGCCGTTTTCATTAGAAAGCCTTCCTTTCGCGAAACTGCCGCAAGTTATATATCATAACTGGTATAACCGCTAAGAGCAGTACAATGGCGATAGCAGAAGCTCTGCCGGTATGATTATATGTAAACCGTTGTATATAAAATTCATTGGCGATAACATTAGTACCGTTATTACCGCCCGTCATCACCCGCACAATATCAAATAGTTTCAAACTGAAAATGAGAATAGTTGTAGTTACCGTAATTATAGTGCCTTGAATGTAAGGCACTATAATTTGGAAAAAGATTTGAAACTCGTTTGCTCCATCCACCCTTGCAGCTTCCAGCAAATCCAAAGGCACACCTTTAATCGCCGAAGAAAAAGTTACCATAGCAAACCCTGTCTGCAGCCAAATCATAATGATAATAAGGAAAAAATTGTTGTAAGGGGGTATTAACAGCCATGGCTGCGACTGGCCTCCCAAGGCTAAAACGATGGCATTCAATAAACCGATTTCAGAAATACCTGCTCCTTCGCCTTTATAGGTATAAATAAACTTCCAAATAACACCAGCTCCTACAAAAGAAATCGCCATCGGAAGAAAAATGATCGCTTTATAAACGGTTTCGTAACGGCTACGGTCAGCTAAAACGGCAATCAACAATCCCAAGGATACACAAAAGAATGTGCCAAAAATCATCCATAATAAATTATTGCGGAAGGCTTCCAGCATCACTCGATCAGTAAAGGCAAAAATATAATTATCCAAACCAACATAGCTGGTACTGATATCGTTCTGAAAACTAAGAATCAAAGTTCGGATTGTAGGAATAGCAAGAAACCATACCAAAATAGCTACACCAGGTCCTACAAAGACAAAGGGCTGCAAACGGCGGGTCCATTGAGTTGGCAGCTGTTCAACCACCCAATTAGAGACAAAATACAATGCACCAACCCCTCCTACACCCCAAAGAATGGCTACCAACACAATGACAATGTGAGGAGATTGGCTATCTCTTAAAAATAAAAAACCCTGCCATAACACAAAAAATGAAGCTAAAGGCACAAAAATAGAAAGCAGCAAACGTCCCAAATTTGTACCAAGCCAACTAAGCCACATACCAGGTTTGAATGTGATCGGTTGAATTTCTTGCATTTGCTTACCTCCTGTCAGCAAACCGGAGAGCGGGACTTAGCAGGCGAATACCTGCCAAGTCCCATCTGTCTTAACTTAAGCTACTTGGGCCAACTTGCGTCTATCTCTTTGAGAGCTGTATCTAAATCAATTGTACCAGAAATGTAAGAGGTCATCTGCTTCCAGAAGGAGCCAGCACCTACTGCACCAGGCATAAGGTCAGAACCATCAAAGCGGACCGAGGTAGCATTGAGGATGATCTCGGCTACGCCGCGGTCAACTTCATTCGTGTACCAATCTAAGCTAGAATCATTGTGCGGTGAAATAGCCCCACCAGACTGCACCCATACTTTAACTGAATCGCCTGTGGAGAAGTATTGAATCACAGCCCTAACCTCAGGGCGGTCATTGAACATAGCATAGATATCTCCAGCTACAAGGACAGGTTTTCCATATTGTTCATCTATTGGCGGCAGGTAGAAGAAGGCGTAATCTTTACCAGCCACTTTACCTTCGGGGAAGAACGTAGTAATAAAGTTGCCTTGCCGATGCAGCCAGCACTTTGGCGGGTTGTCAAACATTGGTTTGGGCGCATCTCCAAAGAAGGTAGAAGGAATAGCCTTGCGTCCGCCATATACATAAGCATCATTGAACCAAATTTTAGTCATGACGTCAATCGCCCGCCGTACTTCAGGTGAATCGAACTTCAGCTCACCAGCTACCCATTTATCATAATTCTCCAATGAGGTAGTGCGCAGCATGATGTCTTCAATCCAATCTGTGGCAGGCCAGCCGGTTGCCGCACCGGATTCAATACCAATACACCAAGCAGTATCACCATCTTTAGCAATCTGTTCTGTCAATGCCATCAGCTCATCCCAAGTTTGAGGAATCTTATATCCAGCTTTATCAAATTCCTCTTTAGGATACCAGACCAACGATTTGCCATTGACCCTGCCCCAAATACCTGCCATAATTTTCCCGTTAGGGGCTTCCATAGTAGCCATATCCAGCCAAGATTGGTTGTAGTTTTTCTTCAGCCAGTCTTGATTGACAATATTGGTTAAATCAACCACCTTGCCTTTTTTCACAAAAGTTTTCAGCAAACCCGGCTGCGGAAAATCAACAATATCGGGAGGATTACCGCCATCAATCGCAATGCCAATGGAAGCCTCAAACTCTTTCGAACCTTCATACTGAATATCGATACCCGTCTTTTCTTCGAAAGCTTTGATAGATTCATCAAATTTCACTGCGTCATTGTCGGTAAAAGGACCCGCCATGGTTACTTTAGTGCCTTTAAATTTTCCTGCAAATGCGTCTGCAAGCTCTTGCCCTGCAGGAGGTATTGCTTCAGCTGCCGGCTCTTCAGCTTTTGGTGCTTCCATAGTTGGTTCTTCGGCTTTTGGAGCTTCTGTGGCTGGCTGTTCCGCTTTTGGTGCCTCCATAGTTGGCTCTTCAGCTTTTGGAGCTTCCGCGGCTGGCTGCTCCGCTTTTGGTTCTTCGGCTTGCGGTGCAGGAGCAGGTGTAGGCGACGCACATGCGCCTAGAATGAGCGCAACTATCATGCCCATAGTTATTAAAGTCCATACAGTTTTTTTCATTTTTTCCCTCCAAAAATTTTATTATTTATCCGGTTTTCTAAAAAACATACTCAATTATTTCGATATTCTTTTCTCTTCTCTCCACCTCCTTTGATAATAGTTCAAGCTGATTTCACGCTGTTTCCCTCTTGACGAGCTCTAAAGGCAATTGTACATGTTGAATAGGTCGTTTTGCGTCGTTCAATCGAGAAAATAGAATTTCTACCGCCAGTCTGCCCGATTCATCAAGGTGTTGGCAAACTGTTGTCAGCCCAAAGTATTTAGATATATCTAAATCATCAAAACCCACCACAGCCAAATCGTCCGGAACCCTTAGTCCTAAGTCGCGGGCAGCCTGTAAAACGCCAATCGCCTGCAAATCGGTTCCAGCAAAGATTGCTGTCGGAGGATGAGGAGATTTTAGCAAGCGCAGCATATTTTGACGCGTAATTTCAACGTCAATTGGGATCAGCAAAACGCGTTCCTCAGGCAGCTCAACTCCCAATTGCTCAAGGTGTTTGCGAAAACCAATAAGCCGTTTTGATATCGGATGAACCCCGTAGTCCGGAAAAAAGGAATCCCCAATAAAAGCTAAGCGGCGGTGCCCTTCGCTGTAAAAGTAATCTGCAACCAAGCTGCCGCCCAAGATATCGTCAATTTCCACACTGCAAAGCATTTCATGGTGATATTCGATCAGTACCGATTCCAAACCTTTTTCTCTTAAACGTTGTGCATAAGGGTCTTCAATGCTTAAAGAGATGATGATCAATCCATCTAAATATCCGGTAAGAGGTAAGGAGGTAAGATAATTGGTCAACCTTCTCACACTATCCACTGTGTAAATAACCAGCTCGTAGTTGAAAGAAGCAAGAGCTTTTGAAATGCCGCGCAATCGCTGCACAAAAGCCGGCTCTGTAAAGAATGGGGTAAGAACTCCAATACGGTGATTATTTTGCAACGCTCGCGAGCGTGCTTCAACACTGGGCACAAAACCTAATGTGTCCATAGCTTGCATTACTCTAGAGCGGGTGGAAGGGTTGACTTTTTGTGGGTCGTTGAGAACTCGAGATACTGTTGCAATGCTTACACCGGCTAGTTTTGCTACACTATAAATGGTCGGCGCATTTTTACTCATCGAAAATTTTTGGTAAAATATGTTTCCGTAAGAGCTTTTATGTAAGCAGTTACATTTTCATTATATCGAAGAATATCGCACTTGTCAAGCTTCTTTTGTGGAGATTGTTGAAAAAGATACAGTATCATCCGTTATCCATAAAGGGATGTATTTCATCACAATCTGTACATAATATGCATCAACCAATTTTTGGCAAAATTGTCGGGGCAGGGCTTGCCCCTGCCCAAATGGTGTTCATCGGCAAATTGAATGGCAGGGGCACGGCGCGCCGTACCCCTGTGAATACCCGTGAACAATTTGGTAAACCTGTTTTTTCATCAATCTAATCATTGTGGGTAAGGTTAAGCCCACAAGGGGAGAATGGAGCAATCTCTTTTGGTAAACTGATTTTTCCACTCGCCCTTGTAAACGAGAGGGGCAGGGGCGAGGGTAGAACGCTCGGTCTATTGTCAGCCAAGATGATTGTGCAAAGGTTTATGAGAAGAACTTTTCGTACAGCTTACCATCTCATCTCAATGCCAACTCCCCCTTGACGTCATAATACTATAGGAATACAATTACCCTTATGAAACCATCAACCCGTACTACTTCACCCAGTGTAAATTTAGCCTTTCAGTTTATTCTTCTGATGGGCATCGTTAGTGCATTGGGAGATATCACCTACGAAACCGGACGCAGCGTCAGCGGTCCCTATCTAGCTTTCTTAGGTGCTAGCGCAGTCAGCATCGGTATTGTTTCCGGTTTGGGTGAGTTTCTCGGTTACGCACTTCGTATCGTTTCCGGCTACTTAGCTTCTCGTACGCGTGCCTATTGGTTCGCTACTTTTATCGGTTATGGGATGATTTTATGCATTCCCCTTCTCGCTTATGCTAAGCATTGGGAAATAGCTGCCCTTTTTCTCATTTTAGAACGGATCGGCAAAGCCATTCGTTCACCCGCCCGCGACGTCATGCTTTCTCATGCTACCTATCAAGTCGGACGCGGTTGGGGGTTTGCCATTCATGAAGCACTTGACCAAGTGGGTGCAGTTCTAGGGCCGCTTATCTTCGCCGTAGTTTTCGCTCAACGCAGCAGTTATTCCGATGGATTTACCATGTTATGGATTCCAGCTGTGCTTGTTCTAGTCGCTTTATTTGGTGCTCACTGGCTTGTTCCATCACCCGAAGCTCTAGAAAATGGTCCTGCAGTTCAAGAAAAGACTTCACCTGCCTCACAGGAAAATAAGCTTTCCTCTACGTTTTGGATATATGTTCTCTTTACCTTCCTTTGCGTAGCTGGGTTTGCTAATTTTCAAATCATCTCCTACCATTTTGTGGCACACAAAGTCTTCTCAGTCGAGCAGATACCTTTACTTTATGCAGTTGCTATGGCCGTAGATGCCCTCGCTGCCTTAGCTATTGGCAAAGCTTACGATAAAATTGGATTACGCTCTTTAGCTGGAGTGCCTTTATTAACCCTTGCTGTGCCGTTTTTAGCTTTCTCAATTCAACAAGGAATTGCCATCGGCAGTGCTGTGTTATGGGGAATTGTGATGGCAGTGCATGAAACCATCATGCGCGCCGCCATCGCTGATCTTATCCCTTCTGAACGGCGCGCCTTTGCTTACGGAATCTTCAATACCATTTACGGTGGTGCGTGGTTTGTCAGCGGAGCAGCATTGGGTTACTTATATGATATTTCTGCCACCTTATCCATTACTTATGTCGTCGCAGCAGAGATTTTAGCTCTTATTGCCTACTTCATGCTTCATCAGGCAATGCACAAAAAGACTTTGCCAGCATCTTAGCTTTTGCCCAAGCGGCTGCGCTCCTCATCAACCACTTTTTCATCTAGTTTCTTGAAAAGCGGTGAAGGTGGAAGTAGAGGAGTGCCGCCGCGCAGCTCACTTGGCTTCCATTCACCGCTGGCTTCACTGCCATCATAACGCAGCACTTCATGCTCCCCTAACTCATCAGTTACCTTTTCTACATACTGTCTGCCAAATAGAGGCTTTGTGTAACCCAAGTACTGATGCAGTTTTTCACTGCTGAAAGGCAAGAAGGGTGCAAACAACACTTTCAGCGAGTCGATTGCCCGCAGCGCTGTATAAATAGAAAGTGCTGCGCTTTCTTTATCGTGCTTGATCGAACTCCAAGGAGCCGTTTCATCCAAGTATTTATTGACATCACTTGCCAAACTCATCGCCTCGTTTAAGGCTGCCCGCAGATGCACAGCGTCCAGCTGCTCACCAACTTGTTTGAATTCTTCTTCTACCTTAGCCAGCAAAGCATTATCGCTTCCTCTCAACTCACCGGGTTGGGGCACATGCCCTTCCCAGTGCTTGTAAGCAAAGGAAAGAACACGGTGAGCTAAGTTGCCCCAAGTAGCTACTAATTCATCATTGTTGCGTGAAACAAAACCAGCCCAATCCCAATCGGTATCTTTGCTTTCCGGCATGTTAGCTGTTAAGTAGTACCTGAATGCATCGGCATCATAGCGGCTAAGAAAATCCTCTCCATCCACCACCCAATTGCGGCTGCCGGAAATTTTTTGCCCTTCAAGGTTCATAAATTCATTTGCCGGCACATCATATGGCAAAGTTAATCTTTTGCCGGGTTTGCCTTCAAAGATTTCACAAAAATCCTCTCCACAACCAATCAATTGAGCTGGCCAAATCACTGCATGGAAAGGAATATTATCTTTGCCGATAAAATAATAAGCGCGTGCCTTATCAGACTGCCACCATTCCTTCCATGCATCCGGCTGCCCGGTGAGAGCGCTCCACTCAATAGTAGCAGACAAATAGCCGATCACTGCTTCAAACCATACATAAAGACATTTGCCTTGCCAACCCTCAACAGGTACTGGTATTCCCCAATCTAAATCGCGGGTGATCGGTCGTCCTCGCAGTCCTTCTGTGAGAATTTGTCCCAGCGATTGACGAATGACATTCTGCCTCAAATGACTCTCGCGAGACCGTAAAAAAGCCACTACCTCATCCTGCAGTTTAGCTAAATCAAGATAAAAATGTTCCGTCTCGCGTAATACCGGCTTTGAACCATCTATCTTTGAACGCGGATCAATTAGTTGTGTGGCATCCAGCAAATTGCCGCATTTATCACATTGATCACCGCGTGCGTTGGTATATCCGCAAATGTAGCACGTACCTTCCACATAACGGTCTGGCAAAAATCGTCCCTGTGCTTCAGCAAACCACTGTTTTTGACGCTCGGTGTACAAATTGCCATTCTTCATCAATGCCAAGAAAATAGACTGTGATACTTTAAAGTGATTTTGTGTATGGGTTGAAGTGAACAAATCATACGTCAAGCCAGCTTTTTGAAAAAGTGAAATAAAACTACTATGAAATCGTTTCACAACATCCATTGGACTGCAGCCTTCTGCATCCGCACGAACAGTAACAGGCGTACCGTGTGCATCTGAGCCAGAGACCATTAAAACATTGCGCCCGCGCAGACGCTGATAGCGGGTAAAAATATCTGCCGGCAAATAAGCGCCTGTTAAATTGCCGGCATGGATTTTTGCATTGGCGTAAGGCCAGGCAACAGCAGATAAAACAGCTTCTCTCATAAGTCCTCCATGTTTATGAATGATGATTCCATTGGGTTAATACTTCAAAACGCGGGTCTATTTCTTCTTCATCATGATGGCATGTTGTCATATTGAGGTTTTCTCCGCAGATTGGGCACAAGCCCTTGCAATCCTCGCGGCAGATCGGGTTGATTGGAAGTTCAAGCAGAATATATTCCCGAGTGAGAGGAGACAAATCCAAATAGCCTGTATAAGGGACGACTAAATCATTATCTTGGCGTACATGACTAAGAAAATTAAACAGCTCAACAAACTGAACGTGAACCTTTTGATTAAAATCCTCTAAACAGCGAACACATGTATTTAGCAATTCAGCTATAAGGTCTGCCTGTACAAAAAGCCCTTCTGCAGTACGGGTGATAGTAATACTACCTTTCAAACTATGAAGCGTCAGATCAGAATCCAATTGCAGGTTGCAACTAAGTATTGGAAATTCGCGGCTATATCCATTCGCCTCAGCAATAATAAAGCCCACATTAAAACGCAAAGGATTATCATTGTCATTCATCTTCTTTTTCCATTTACCTTATGATAAGCTGATATCATCAAGTCACTCATTGCAGCTCTAATGAGGGAATTGATTTTCATCTATCATATCACATTTTTTATAAGATTAAAAGACAAATATGTATTTCTATGATATGATAATGCCTGATGATGATTCCCAACAACCAACTACTTTTAGCTACCAATAACCATGGCAAGCTAAGAGAAATGCAGTCTCTTTTAGCTGCGGTTCCCATAAACCTATTAACCCCAAAAGAGCTGGGGCTTGAACTTGAAGTAAATGAATCTGGAACCACCTATGCGGAGAATGCACTGCTTAAAGCGCAAGCTTATGCCGTCGCAGCCGCTTTGCCCACCCTTGCAGATGATTCGGGATTAGAAGTTGACTGTCTGCAAGGCAAACCGGGTATCCATTCCGCCCGCTTTCATCCATTGCCCAATGCAACTGATGCTGATCGGCGTACCTACCTTCTTCAACAGCTGCAAAATCATCCCCAACCTTGGTATGCAAAATTTGTCTGCGTTTTGTGCCTTACCCTGCCCAATGGAGTGAACTACTTTACCCAAGGTGAATGCCAAGGCATTATCATCCCCCAAGAACGCGGCCATAATGGCTTTGGCTACGATCCCATTTTTTATATTCCTCAAATCAACAAAACCATGGCAGAGCTAAAAATGGAAGAAAAAAACCGTCTCAGCCATCGCGCGCGTGCCGTACAATCAGCCATTAAACTTTGGTTTTCTTAAACTGCAACTATTACCAAAATCCAGAATGTAAATTTCCTTAATATCTGCGGGCTGTAAGTGCATCAATAAGCAAATTATTGCCGTTGGCAACTGATTAATTATTCATGTGCTGAAGCTCATGGCTTTGAAAAATACTCGACCGATCCGCAAACGAGCCCCCAAGGTTACAACAGGTATAGAGGATTTCACCAAAACTGTAATGTACCTATAAAACGCTTAAGTTTTAACCGACATGATCATATTTCTAAAATTTTCATTCGTCTCCATTAGCTTGTAAATGGAATTCATTTCCATTAACTCGCCAGTAGCAACATAGACCACACGCTCGCAAATATTGGTTACTCTATCTGCCATACGTTCTAAATTATGAGCAACCCAAAGCAAATAATCTGCCCGATCAATAACAGAAGGATCAGCCAAAATATACGTTACCAATTCGCGATGGACTTGCTGGTAAAGCCCATCAATAATGTCATCTTCTTTAGGAATGCTCAATGCAGCTGAAGTATCCCCTTCGACAAACGCAGTTAGGGCGCGATGAAGCATGTTCGCAGAAAGCTGAGCCATTCTCGGGATATCAATTAACGGCTTCAACGGCTTATCATCGCCCATCATCAAGCTTATGTTGGCTATTCCTTTAGCATAATCCCCTATGCGTTCCAAATCAGTAATAATCTCTAACACTGAAGCAAGTATGCGCAGATCACGCGCCATCGGCTGCTGGGTAGCTATGGTTACAATGCAGGCATTTTCAATCTCAAATCGTTTTTCATTGATGGCAGCATCTCCGTCTATAATGCGTTGCGAACTGGCTAAATCCCTTTTTTTAAGAGCATCTACTGATCCAAGAATAGCTTGTTCCACCATACTGCCCATGACCAGCAAATCATCTTGAAGTTTTCGCAAATCTTTCTCAAACTGAATTCTAATCATTTTCTTTTCCTTAACCAAAACGTCCTGTAATATAATCTTCTGTTCGTTTATCGCGTGGAGTAGTAAAAATTTGATTCGTTAACCCATATTCTACCAAATATCCGCTCCGATCTTCATCCATATTGAAAAACATAGTATAGTCTGAGGCTCGAGCTGCCTGCTGCATATTATGAGTTACAATAATAATAGTATAGGTTTGAGATAATTCGCGCATTAAGTCTTCGATTTTTAAGGTAGCGATTGGATCCAATGCCGAACAAGGTTCATCCATTAGGATGATTTCCGGCTTCACAGCCAACACCCTGGCAATGCAAAGCCTTTGCTGCTGTCCGCCGGAGAGCGATAAACCACTTTTTCGCAATTCATCTTTCACCTCGTCCCACAAGGCTGCTTTGCGTAGCGAATCCTCCACTAGATCATCTAAATTTTCCTTATAACCATTTATCCGTGCTCCCCAAGCAATATTTTCATAGATAGATTTTGGAAAGGGGTTTGGTTTTTGAAAAACCATCCCAATTTTATGACGCACTTGGACGGGATCAACATCATCGTCATAAATGTTTTTTCCATGGAATAATATTTCTCCTTCAATTCGCGAGCCGCGCACAAAATCATTCATGCGATTGAAGGACCGTAGCACCGTACTTTTGCCACACCCAGAGGGTCCAATAATTGCGGTGATCTTCTTCTTCGGAATTTTGAGAGTAACGTTCTTCACAGCTCTAAAATTGCCATAATACACAGAAACATCGTTTACCTCAAGTATTGCATCATTAGTTGAAATTGGTTGTTCGTATAATGGGCTCATTTTCTTTTACTCACAAAATAGTTTCTTAATAAGATTGCGGTTGAATTTAACGTTAATAAGGCTATTAAAAGAACAATGATAGCCGCTGCAGCAATATTGCGAAATTCAGCCTGAGGGCGAGTTGTCCAATTATATATCTGAATCGGTAGTGCAGTGAATTTAGAAAATATGCCATCCGGATCACTTGAGATGAAAGTCGAGGCTCCAACCAAAATTAAGGGAGCTGTCTCTCCAATAGCACGCGAGATGGATAATATTGTCCCTGTTAGAATTCCCGGCATAGCTTGGGGCAGCACATGGAACCATACTGTCTGCCATTTAGTTGCACCAACTCCATAACTAGCCAAACGTAGGCTATTCGGAACCGCTCGAATAGCTTCTTGACCATTGATAATAAGCATCGGCAAAATCAGCAACGCTAATGTGAGTCCAGCGGATAAGATCGTCCGTCCGTTGCCCCCCTGTATTCCGAATATTGCACCGCTTGTAAAGGCCTCTAAGGATCGCACAAAAATGGCTAAACCCAATATTCCATAGACAATTGAAGGCACACCTGAAAGGTTGTCTATGTTGGTTTGAATAATGCGATTGATGCGCCTTGCAGGATCCGCATATTCTTCTAAATAAATTGCTGCCGCTATGCCAATTGGAAATGCAATCACTATCGTTATCAGTATCATTAACACTGAACCTTTTAACGCTGATCTTACACCTGCCAATTGAGCTTGACTTGACATGCTTCGTCCTAAGAATTTTTCATTCAACCAAGCATGAAAAGTCAATACGCCTTCTGGGTATTCTGTTTTTACCTCAGCTTCAATCTCTTTTCTCATAAAGAGAGAGTCATACAACGAATATGTTTTCAGCACCTTTGGCTCAACCACTTTTTCCATCACAAGATTCACAAGTTCTTCTTGAGTGAGAGAATCTAATGGTTTTTCTTTCTCAATTGTGCGCAAACGTAAAGGTCGAATATTTTTTCTTAGAATGTTTATTAACTCCTCAGAATTAAGTTCATCAAGCGCTTTTTCGGAAAGACTCTGAGGAGGAACTTTATATACCCATACTACATACCCAAAGCTTTGATTGATGATACTTAACAATAAGAGCACCAGCATAATAACGCCAACAAAGGTGGAAAGAAAAAATATAGCCTGCCAAAACTTGCCCCAACGATGCCGTCGCTGCAAGTTTTCTTTCGCTTTAATGTCGCTATCCGAAAACACATCTACACTCATTCATACACCTCGCGAAAACGTTTGCTGATTGCCCGGCTGATAATATTCAAAATTAGTGTTATAAAGAAAAGCAACAACCCAATAGCAAAAATACTGTTGTAATCCGGCGTGTCATAAGCAACATCGCCACCGCTGATGCGGGCAATATAACCGGTCATCGTTTCTGCCGATTTAAATGGGTCAAAGGTAAAGTTCGGTCCTGACCCAGCAGCCAATGCAACAATCATCGTTTCGCCCACTGCCCGTGAAACACCGACGATAAAAGCAGCAATGATGCCAGAAAGAGCTGCGGGTAAAACGATCTGTACTGCCACTTCAAATCGTGTTGCCCCTAATCCATAAGCAGCTTCACGTAAAGAACGCGGCACTGCATTGAGCGCATCTTCACTCATCGAAGCTATGATCGGCAAAATCATTATTCCCATAACCAAGCCGGCGGATAATGTATTATAGATATTGACAATATCTTTACCAAAAATAGAACGCAATAACGGCGTCATCCATGTTAACGCAAAATATCCATAAACAATTGTGGGAATCCCAGCCAACACCTCAAGGGTTGGTTTTATCAACGCCCGAATTTTTTCACTCGCATATTCACTTAGATAAATAGCCGCACCTATTCCTAATGGCAGAGCAACCAATATCGCGAAAAAACTCGTCATAAGTGTTGCATTAACTAAAGGAAGCACACCAAAATTGCCAATGGTTGGCTGCCAACTTGTGGTGGTGAAAAACTCTATCAAGTTTACATCCGGCATTTGAAAGAATAAGAACGATTCTTTCCCAAGGATGAATACAATACCCACAGTAGTAAAAATGGATATTGCCCCACTAAAAAATAACAAGCTTTGAATGATTGTTTCACCTAAGCGAAATTGTTTCTTTAATGCTTTTTGAATATCTTCTTCAATTACGCTTGCCCTCAATGTCTGTACCTCCATCAAATGCTCCATTTTACCCCTCTCTATTTAATTTTTTTCTTGAATTCATTGTCAATTAATTGCACCATCTTTTTTGAATATGTAAGCTAGTTTCCCTTTGAAGGGAAACTAGCTTGGGAGGAGGAATGATGTTTTGAAGCGTGGTTTCTATTTCAAAGCATTTTCCAATGCTTGTTTTGAGGCTTCTAAAGCTTCCTTGCTGGCAGGGAAGTACCCAACATCAAGAATAACATCGTTGACTACATCAAGATAATACTTGATAAACCCTGCTACCTGAGGCTTCTCTGTCAATATCTTCGCATCTGCGTACATGAACAACGGACGAGATAACGGATATTCTCCACTCTCCGCTGTCTTCTCATTCGGCTCAATTCCATTGATAGACAATGCCTTCATCTTGTCTTTCGCTTCATTGTAGTACGCAAACCCAAAGAACCCAATAGCATACGGACTGCCTTCTACCCCTTGCACTAACACATTGTCATCTTCTGATTGTTGCAGGTTAGACGCTTGCAGGAACATTTCTTTGCCCTTGCCTTTGTCCTTTTCCTTGTCCTTCACATACACTTTGTCCATCACTTCTTCAATAAAGAAGTCATACGTCCCACTGTCTGTTCCAGGTACAAAGCGTAAAATGTCTTCTTCAGGCCATGCAGGATTCACGTCCGCCCATTGCTTCGCTTCCGAAGAAAAGATCTTCGCTAATTCTTCTAACGTTACATCCTTGATAAAATCATTCTCTTTGCTCACTACTACCGCTAACGCATCTGTCCCTACGCGTAATTCAATCGGATTCCGCCCTATCGCTTTGCAGTTCTCTACTTCACTGTCTTTGATCTTGCGACTAGCATTGGCTATGTCTGATTCCCCACTCTTGCAGAACCTCTCAAATCCCGCTCCTGAACCGATTGAATCTATCTTGATCTCTCCTGTAAATCCATCCTCCTTAAATCGCTCCGCTACCGCCTCTGAAAGTGGATATACTGTGGATGAACCCGCCGCATAGATGCTGCCAGATAGACTCGCTGGGTCAACCCCCATCTCTTCTGCCACCGGCTTCTGTTCTTCTGCTGGCTTTTGTTCTTCTGTTGGCTTCGCCTCTTCTACTACTGTAGGTGCTTCAGTTGGTTTTTCTTCCATCTTGGGGGCTTCGGTAGGTTTGACTTCCTCTGCCTTTGGCGCTTCAGTAGGCTTAGGGGCAGGGGTCGCCGCACCGCCGCAAGCGCTCAATACCATGCTTGCTAGGATTATTATGGATAATACATAAAAAACTTTACTTCGCATTTGAATCTCCTTATCTAAACCTAATTTTGAATATAAAACCTTACGCCCTTAAGCATAACAACCTTTGTTTAACGAACTGAAAAGGGTTTGTTAAGGGAATGTTAAGGAATATCATGCTATAATCATTATTAATGCTGAACTCATTACGCGTTCGTTTAATCCTCTCACACATTCTTCCATTAGCTGTCGCTATTCCGCTGATTGGGGTAGCATTAATCTATCTGCTGGAATCGCAAGTACTGCTTGCCAATCTATCCTCCGATCTACAGCAGCGGGCAGCAACCATTGCCCGCACCACTGTTGACCAAATTGATATTTGGGTTGATAAAGAAAATGCCCAAGCTTTTGTCAGGCGGGTTAGTTCTACGCTAAAAACCCCCGTGATGCTTTTAGACCCTAAAGGGGATATAATTGCCTCAAGCGATCCTGCTGATTTGCATAGCCAAAGGCAAATCCCCAAGCTCCCCGGCCTCGATCAAGCATTGGCAGGCAAAACAAGCATACAGCTTCACTACCCAAAAATTTTGCGTCCAGAATATGCGGATATTTTCATGCCAGTGGTCAATCAAAAAGGAGAAGTAGTTGGTGTACTTCGCCTACAAGACCAACTGGAAGGTTTTCAAGACCGCTTTATTCAATTACGCAGCCTCATAGCTTGGGTTATTGGTATTGGGTTGTTGATGGGCATTTTGCTAGGATGGGGTCTAGCGTTTTCCCTAGAACGATCTTTAGACCGAGCTACTGCCGCCATCACTCAGCTAAGTGAAAAGAGTATTGAGAAAGGATTTAGCGGAGAACTCCAAACCCTTAAGGAAGAAGGACCCAATGAAATCCGCTTGCTGATCCGTGCTTTTAACATAATGACAGAAAAATTGCAGACACTCGAAGTAAGCCGCCGCCGTTTGCTTGCCAACCTTGTTCATGAGCTTGGAAGACCTTTAGGCGCCATGCATTCCGCCATCCAAGCTTTGGAAAATGGGGCTGACGAAGACCCTAAATTGAAGCAAGAACTCCTCACAGGTATAGATAATGAGATCGGTAGGCTGCGGCACCTTATTGAAGATTTGGCTAAACTTTACCATCAACCTCTAGGTCCTCGCGACCTTGACCTTAAGCCACTAAACCTCAATGAATGGCTGCCGGCGTTATTAGCCCCTTGGCGCGAAGCTGCTCAAGCCAAACACCTTCTTTGGGAAGCTGACATATCCTCACCCTTGCCCACCCTTTTAGCTGACAGTGATCGTTTAGCTCAAGCTTTTGGAAATTTACTGAGCAATGCGGTTAAATATACACCCCAGAGAGGAAAAATCCATATTGCATGCTATAATAGTGCTGACCAAAGCATGTCTAAAGCGCTTGAATCAGACTCTTCAGAGCAATCCTTTCTAAATTTCGTCATTACTAATTCTGGTAAACCTTTACCTGCCGAGGAACAAAAGAAAATTTTCCTGCCTTTTTATCGTGGTCGCAACACAACCCGTTTCCCCCAAGGGATGGGCTTGGGGCTTACTATAGCCCGAGATATTATTCTTGCCCATCAAGGCAGCTTGAGTATTGAAAGTTCAGATGAGTTTGGCAATCGTTTTATTGTGCGTCTGCCAATTGGTACCCCAATAGGGGAGTCAACGATTTCAATGAATGAAACATCCTAAAACATTACGTCTTACCGCATAATGAGCTAATTTTAACTATCCACACGTGTATATTATGAGGAGAAAGCTATGCCACGCTCTTACCTTATTGTTCTACTTTTTGGATTGATCGTCATTGTTGGAATACTTACTCAATGTGCCCCAAACTATCAAGAGCTTCCACCAACGAAAAGTGAGGCAGAACTCGCCCTGACAGCGTTTGTCATTCACAATACGCTTATGGCGGATGTAACCAGAACGGCTGAAACTGAATACAGCATTCAGCAAACCCAAACTGCCCTTTTTGAAGACTTTATTCAGCAAATGACCCAAACAGCACAAGTCTTAGGCACACCCACACCTGAGCCCACGGTAACTCCAACTCCTCTGATTTTCATTCAACCTACTATTCCTTACTCGTCTCCAGATCAGCGCATTCGCATTCAATTTGCTCCCGGCACCTATTCTATTACTCTTCAAGGCAGAGTGGCAGCCAATGGTATTACTTATTACGTGCTGCGAGCCATGCAAGGTCAGACAATGTCAGTGTCGGTTTCATCGCTCAATAACCAAGCTGTTTTGACAATTTACGGTTTGACAGACGGAATCCCTTTAGTGCGCGGCAATGCCAGTGGTGCTACTTCTTATCAAGGAATACTCCCACTCACTCAAGATTATGCAATAGACATCATCTCAACCGGCAATGCTGTGGATTATACTCTGCAAATCAGTATCTGGTGAGCAGATTCTTAAGACGAGATATACACGCCTTTATTATGATAAAATTACCCCTATGAATACGACTATAGATTTAAAACGAATTGGCATATTTATCTTGTTTTCCTTTGTCATCGCTTGGGGTGCTGCCTTCATACTATCCCAAAATGGAGGTTTGACAAACAGCCCACAGATTGGCAATGTTCCCGGTCTTAGTTTAGCCCTCATTCTCTTAACTACCCTATATATGCCTGCGCCTACGATAGCACATATTCTAACGCGGCTCATCACCCGCGAAGGATGGAAAAATCTTTATTTACGTCCCTACTTTCGCAGTGGTTGGCGTTATTGGCTGCTTTGCTGGGTTTGTCCTGGACTGATGACTATTCTTGGAGCAGCACTCTTTTTCCTTCTTTTTCCCGGCACTTTTGACCCAGACCTCACAACACTTCGTCAACTAATGAAGAATGCTCCAGCAATGGCAGCACTTCCTCCTTCTGAATTGTGGAACTACATTATCATTCAGACTATAGCCGCGATCATCATTGCTCCAATGGTTAATGCTATTCCAATTTTCGGGGAGGAATTTGGTTGGCGCGCTTACCTGCAAACCAAACTAATGCCCCTCGGAGCTCGCAAAGCCATGATGATCATGGGTGCAATCTGGGGGATTTGGCATGCCCCTATTATCGCCATGGGACACAATTACGGCACAAATTATCCTGGCGCACCTTGGAGTGGCATTCTCATGATGGTCTGGTTCACCTTTGTTTTCGGGACTTTCATCGGTTGGGCAAGCTGGCGCGCTCGCAGTGTTTGGGCAGCTGTTATCGGGCATGGAGCCCTTAATGGCATTGCCGGCATTAGCTTACTCTTTACTCGTAATTCATTCAATCCACTTTTAGGGCCCTCACCAGTTGGACTTATTGGCTCAGCTGGATTTGCTCTTCTTACCTTAGGGATTTTGCTTAATCCTTCTTCCTTTTCGTTGCCTGATCTAAATCCGTCAGATTCTCATAGTGAGAATGAGTAAGCAATCAGCTATACTGTTGACTTACAACACTATACCTTCTGATATCTGCCAGCAGCTGCGGTTTAGTTCTTTTATCGCCATACCAAATAAGTTTCTACCCTTAATTTTAATGATATAATCCCTACTATGATTCTGACAAGGGAAAAGCTCGAAGAGCTAGAAAATCGCAGCTTAGCCCCTTACGCAGTCCACAGTGCGCAAACTAAAGGCCGCGCCTATCCCGAAGATGAAGCCCCATACCGAACAGCGTTTCAGCGCGACCGCGATCGCGTATTGCATACAACTGCTTTTAGAAGGCTAGAATACAAAACTCAAGTTTTCATCAATTACGAAGGTGACTACTACCGCACCCGGCTCACTCACACATTGGAAGTCGCCCAAATTGGGCGCACCATAGCTCGGGCTTTAGCGGCTAATGAAGACCTCGTTGAAGTGATTTCCTTAGCCCACGATTTAGGGCACCCACCTTTTGGGCACTGCGGTGAAGCAGTACTCAATGAACTTATGGCCGACGAAGGCGGATTCGACCATAACAAACAATCCCTGCGTATTGTAACCACGTTAGAAAGACGCTATCCGGATTTCCCTGGGCTGAACTTAACTTGGGAAGTACGCGAAGGAATCGTCAAGCATGAAACCGAGTATGATATATCCGATGCTACCGATTATGATCCTCATCTGCGCGGTTTCTTAGAAGCACAGATTACCAACATTGCTGATGAACTTGCCTATATTGCCCATGATCTCGATGATGGTCTGCGGGCAAAAATGATCACTCCGCTTGATCTCAAAGACCTTGCTGTCTGGCAAGTTCTGCTTGACCAACTTCAGATCCGGCAGACACCCTTCCCGTTAGACGATCTATCGCGTCATCGCATCGTACGGCGTCTTATTGGATTGGAAGTAACCGACGTTCTGAATCAGGCAGAAAAACGCCTAAATCAAAGTAATGTTCAGTCTGTATTAGCCTTGCAAAGTCTGCCTTATCCCATAATTGAATTCAGTGAGACTTTTATTCAATACAATCGCGAGTTAAAAGACTTTCTTTTTCAGCGCCTTTATCGGCATCATCACGTAAACCGCACTGCCGTCAAGAGTGAACGAATCATCAAAGCATTATTTGAGACGTACTTGCAGGAACCCGGCATCCTACCACCTCACATTATTGCTCAAGCTGAAAAGCAGAGCCTGAAGCGCGTCATTTGTGATTACATTGCCGGTATGACCGATCGATTTGCTATTCAAGAGTATCAGCGGATCTTTGATCCACTCACGCGTGCTTAGCTTTGCCCTTTGAAGTTGGCTTCAGGGTGTATTAGGCATTGCAAGCAAAGCTTGCCAAATCCAGCCCACCTGCTGTTCCCGCGTTCGAACCTTTTGCCAAACCCTTTGCTCATTATCAGTAACCTGTTCGCCAAGCAGCTCCACCCATGCTCCATTTGCAATCAATGCGACTATCTCACTATTGTAAACCGGTTGAGCGCGTAATTTAGCTCCATCAGCATATTTTACCATTACCCATAGAGGAGTTGGGGTAATTGAAGGAGTTAGTGTTGCCGTTGGAGTTTGAGTAAGGGTAGGTGTATGTGTAGGCGTTGAAGTGGGCGGCTTAGGGGTTAAACTAGGAGTAACCGTTGGTGTATTTGTTGGGGTCAATGTAGGGGTATAGGTAGGCAAGGCAACTCGTCCCACATAAGCGGCTCCGCTTGCGCTTATTCCTATCAATATCACCAAGCCCAGTAAAGCTAAAGCACTGCCCACAGTATAACCAAAAAGCGTTAAAGGTCTATAGCCATAAACAACCAGAGTAGATGCAGAAAGGACAATACCTAAGCTTAAATAAGCAAGAAAGACTACCAATCCATCTGGAAAAAGGTGAGGAACTCTGCCAAAGACGCCAAAACCAGCTACACACAACGGAAGATATAAACTATAGGCAATTCCAACACTAGGGAGAACCACACTTTCTTTGCGAAGCGCTTGGCGAGTCATCCATATTGCACTCCAAGCCAAAACCAAGCCGGCTTCCCATGAAAAACGCGCATGCAGTTGAGCTTGATTTAATGCTACGGGAGATGAGAGACTGTTGACCCATCCCCCCAACAACCCACAGATAAAAACCAAAACAGAAGCGATGGTAAAACCCCCAAAGCTATACTGAAAGAAACGGCTAGCACCGCTGACGATGCCAATGCTTATTCCCAATACCGGCAGCATAGGAGGAGCAAGCAATGCCGCAAAGACCAAGAGCACGGGTGAATTAAGATATACCCCTATTGTAAATACCAAACCACATATCAAAGAAAAAAGAAAAAAGTCGAAGGTAGGTGAGGTAGAATAGGCTAATTCATCCAGCAATCGTTCGCGTTCATCTTTATCTATGCCGATTAAAACTCGCCGCGCGCGTCTGCGCCGGGCAGGAAGAGCTTTCCCCTCACTATCCGCATCTTCAGGGGTTAAACGTGGTTTAAAAGACGGTTCAAATCCCATTGATTACAATAATTCTCCGCGAGCAATGGTTTTTACTTTTCCGCCCACCCGAATGAGAAAATTTCCATTTTCCATCTTACCATGCAGATACAAAAGCGAAGGTCGTCCAATTTCCACCCCCTGTTCGCAGCATAAATCTACTTCCTCCTTAATGCCTTCGTATTGATGGCGAAGAATGTAGGCAATCAAACAACCATTAGCACTGCCCGTAGCTGGGTCCTCCGGCATACTTGGAAACGGAGTTAACATGCGCGCACTTACTCGCTGAGGTGCATTTTCATGGGATTGTGGACAGAAAAGAAAGATATTTTTAGCCTGTGTTTCTTTCACAAGCCTCTCATGATCATCCAATTTCAAGCGAGCTCTTTGCAGCCCTTGCAAGCTTTTTAATGGCACTAGGATAAAGGGCAGGCCAGTCGAGACTTCTTCAACAGGATAGCGTTCGTCAACATCGCTGATCTCCAAACCTAAAGCAGCTGCCGCTTTGTGCGGTGATAATTGATCCCCAAAGGTGGGCTGTAATTGCTTCATCCAATATACATCACGATCAGGTTGGTAAATAACAGGAATATTGCCGGCTTTATACTTTAATACGATCTCTTCCTCATGAGTTGGATCAATAAACGTTCGGATCACATGGGCTGTACCAAGAGTTGGATGACCTGCAAAAGGCACTTCTTCTTCAGGTGTGAATATCCGTACAGGGTATCCTCCATCTTCTTTCCTTTGAGAAATAATGAACGTTGATTCGGAAAAATGCATCTCTTGAGTTAATGTCTGCATTTCCTCATCAGTGAAATCTCCTGCATGGCAAAAGACAGCAAGCTGATTGCCAGCATATTTCTTCTCCGCAAACACATCAACAATATAAAAAAGGTTTCTGTTCATTTTTTCTATCCTTATTCTTTCTCGTTTATGATAATAACTCCACTCCAAAGCAAGATCAAAGCTAAAAGCAGCGAAGCTAGCGGTAGAACTAACAACGCTTCACGGCTGTGTTCTACAAGCCAAAAAGGTTGCATCGGAGCACCTTGATTAATTCTCCCTTCAATGCCAATCTCTAAAGGAGAATGAGAAACAATGTACTCCACTATGGCATCCGTAAGGTAACCGCTGTCATCTGTGGGGTTAATGGCTTTCTGCTCAAAAATTGTGTATCCATCTCCACCGCGTCGTGTGTAATCTAAAGACACAATTTGGTAAACATGCTCCTTTTCCAGTGGGTGATAATTTCCCGCTGAGTCTTTCACCTCAATTGCCGTAACTCGGCTGCCGGCTGGTTTTGCTTTATCCCACCAATAGCGTAACCCGCTCACTTGCGGAAACCTGCCTGTTCCATCATTGTTAGGGTTCTCTGCGCGGCTTACTCCATGCTCTATAGCAGCCCAAACATCCTCCCCTTTTAATCCGAATACAGATAAAGCATTGCCAAACGGCGCGACAGTTAATACCATCCCCATAGTAACATCTCCTTTGGCGATGGACGATCGGATACTGCCTCCATTGAGAATGGCGATCTGCGTGTTCAAGTGCTGCGTTTTAGCTAACATGGCATCAGTAATGAGATTCCCCATATTGCACTCTGCGAAGCGGCACACACTTCTCTCTCCATTCAACTCAACATTTGTGCTTCCAATAACTTGCTTCCGTAAAGCGTCCAAAGGCTGACTTAATTCTTCAACCTCTGCTTTTATTTTCACATCTTCCTGTATCTTAGAATCCAACAGCCATGGTTTTCCATCCCAGGCTGTCAGCTTGCCTTTATTGTCAAAAGTAACATTGAGAACTCCAAGGTATTTACCCATCCAAAAAGATTGTACAATCAGAACCGGATCTCCACTCGGAGCAGTAACTATCGTTGGATAAGGTCCAGCCGCTTGATCAATATCCTCTTCTGGCTCTGCACTTGACAAGTAGGTGTGTGAATGCCCTCCAACAATGACATCAATACCGTCAACCGAAGCAGCCAATTCTTGATCAGCTCCATAACCGATATGAGAAAGCACGATGATCTTATTTACTCCTTGATTCTCCACCTCTGCTACAGCTTTTGAGACCGAATCCTTGACATCCTTAAAGATCACATTTTTACCGGGGGATGACATTAATGCTGTTTCAGGGGTGGTAGCTCCAATGACGGCTATCTTTTCACCATCAACATCCAAAATTACAAAAGGCTTAATCAAATCCCTTAATAATGGCTCAGCACTTGCATCAATATTGGCACTAACAACGGGGAATTTTAACCCTTGGATAAACTCTGCCAAAACAGCTTCACCGTCATCAAATTCATGGTTGCCCAAGGTCATCGCTTGATATTGAAATTCATTCATAAACCTTTGAGCGGCTTTGCCTTTATATTCATTATAGAATAGCGTCCCTTGAAATTGATCTCCTGCATCCAGCAATAGGACAGGAGGAACTTCTTTTCTAATTTGTTGGATGAGGGAGTATTGACGTGCCACCCCGCCAAAACACTTGCCGGCTTGGTTATCATCTTGATTGCACTCACCGCCGGCTTGGGTAAATGGCAGCAAATGCGCATGAACATCGTTAGTATGCAGGATCGTCAGGGAATATTCTTGCTCTTGAGCATGGATATTTCCTAAAGCCGGCATCATAGAAGAAAAAACTATGAAAGAAAGCAACAGCAAACTTACAAAAGCCAAGATATTTTTTCTTATTCTTATTAATTTCATTAAGTACTCCCTTCGTAATAAGTTTATTCAAACTAAAGCTCTTACTGCCTCAATAATATCCTGCTGAGAAGGCAGAATTTGATCTTCCAGTGGTCTGGAGGCTGGAATGAGCATATCTTGTGCTGCAACTCGGCGTACACTTTTTAATGCAGATCCTAAGCATTCGCTTGCTTGTGCGATAACTTCTGCACCCCAACCCCAAGCTAGAGTACCTTCTTCAATGGCAATCAGCTTTCCTGTCCGCTTCAGTGAATCCATCAGCGCTTCAATGTTTAATGGCGCTAGCTGAGTAAAGACTAGCAGCTCACAAAATATTTCATCGTCATAAGCCAAAGTAAGCATAGCTTGGCGCGCCAGCTCCGCCATATATCCATAAGCTGCTAAAGTAACCTGAGGCCTAGGTGCGCCGTGAATCCAAACTCGCAGGGTCGCTGCAGAAAACCCACCTGACTTTATAAGATCCTCACTCTCATCCATGACCTCTAGGTCAAGATCTAATTGTGTTCCAGAATCAAACAAAGGTAAGGGGTAAAGCAGCTTATGTTCCACAAAAAAAAGCGGAGATTTCGTGAAGCGAACAGCTTGATATAAAAGCTCTCCAGGGTCGCCAAAAGTATGGGGAGCCAACACCCGCAGCTGCGGTACACCTAAAAATAGTTTCTCTAAGGATTGGCTATGCGTAGCCCCATAACCTCGTCTTCCCCCCATAGGAGTGCGGATGACAAGCGGTACACTAACCCCTTGGCGATACATAAAAGGAAACTTAGTTAGATGATTAATAACTTGGTCAGCGATGAGTGTAATAAAATCCCCAAACATTATTTCCACAATCGGACGCAAGCCGCGCAAAGCCATACCGCCGGCTGCCCCTACAATGGCAGCCTCCGAAATGGGGGTAGTGATGACTCGTTCAGGGTAAAGAGTTGATAAACCCTTAGTAACCTTAAAAGCTCCTCCATAGGGATCAAGCACATCTTCGCCTAAAAGAATAACGCGTTCATCATCCGCAAATGCACGCTTTAACCCTTGCTGAAGACTTTCCAGCACAGTTTTGGGTTTAACAACTGGCAATACATTGCCATTTCCATCGCCACCCATGAAAGATTATTATAACACTATAGTCAGGTCAGTGAAATTAAGAAAAACTTCTTTCTTTTGTACATATTGATCAATAAGTATCTTTTATAACAACAACACGACAACTTCCTTACTAGTGAAAATAGTTTACAATAAAATAAAAATTAATTATATTCCAACTATATCACATTATTAATCTCAAGG
>DAOUFY010000169.1:0-13940 GCA_034429745.1 Anaerolineales bacterium | reverse complement strand
GCTTGAGCAAGCGCTAAAGCGTGCTTGCGGTTTTCATTAACATCCCAATCCGGCCCGATGATGGCTTTTACTACTTCTTCCTGCTGCTGAGGATAAAGGATCATATACACGCGATTGAAAATGCGCCACTGCTTATCCACCGCATCATACGGCAGCAGTTGGTTTGCACCTTTGAAGGAATCCTGACCAATAAAAGTTTTGGTTAACTCATCATAGCCCGTAAGCAGTTGATAATGAGCAGACCAATGATCATCGTTTGGCCAATAAGTTTCTTCAAGATAAAACTCTTCCTCAATCATTACCGGGAAACCATTAGCTAAAAAGGTCTTTAACAGGTTCAAATTGCCCGCTACGCGATATTGGACATTAAGCCAGCCGGCATGAGTACGGGCGTAATAAGCCAACTCCTCAATATTTACATTGCGGTCCTCACGGGCAGGCTTGATGCTTTTGGAAATATCAAATTGCGTACCTTCCCAGCCATAAAAGCGCAAGTACATAGCTAACGCAGCCGGCCCGCAATTATTCCAATCCTGTTTTTCCCACTTCGGAGCAGGCAACTCTACCGTTTGGGGCAATGGTGTCGGGGAAGGCTGAAAAGTTGGGGTAATCGTGGGCTCGCTCGTAACAGCTGGAGTAAGCGTATATGTTGGTGTCTCAGAAGGCTCTACGACTTGCGAGGCAACTGGAGTAGGCAGTTCGCCCACCGGAGAAACGACACCGCGCAGGTAAGTAAGTAAGATATCCATCCGCCAAGACAGTCGTTGGTGAATAGGCGGAGCTAAATAAAGCAACCCAAGAAAAGAAACCACTCCTAAACATGCTAAAAAAAGCGAAGATACTGTTGAGGAGCGCATATTTTATACCGAATCATAATTGAGGCAGTTTTCCCATTAGCTACGGTGATTGTTGTTGTGATTATTGGCAGAGAATAGCTTTTCTAGGATAACCAATCCAGCACTATCTGTGATCGCATAGACTTCATCATTCGCCTCAAAGCGAGTAATGCCGCGCGGTAAAACGACTTGCGTATCACGAATGATTGCGGCAATAATACAGTTTTCAGGTAAATTCAGTTCAAGAATAGACATGCCAACTGCCGGTGCACCTTTAGCTATTCTTTCCACAACAAAAGAAACATTACCGCGCCTCAGTTTAGCTAGAATCATCATATCTCCCATGGACATCTCTTCCCCAATGATTTGAGACATGATATCCGAAGGATTTATGGCAATATCTACATTAAAGATATCGGTAAATAGCCAGGCATTGCGGGGATTATTGACGCGGGCAATTGTGCGCGGTACGTTATAGCGTTTTCGCGCTATATAGCACAGCACCAAATTGATATCATCTTCTGAAGTAACTGCTGCGATTACATCCGCATGGTGAATACCTGCCAATTCCAGGACTAACGGGTCAATCTCATTGCCTTCATGGATCAACTCGGTTGCAACTTCCCGATGAAGGCGAGCAAGAACATCTTTGCGGCTTTCAACTATATGCACCTCATGTCCTTGTTTAAGCAGCAAGCGAGCCAGCTGGGTACCTGTACGTCCTCCGCCAACAATAACTACGTACATTTCACACACCCTCCTTCTTCAGACCTAATCTTTTTTGCAGCAAAATAATCCCGGGCATGCTGGCACTCACTTGCAAGGAATCACCCTCCTGGAAAATATGAGATGGTTCGGGCAGCATTGCTTGACCAAGCCGCGTTATGGAGATGAAAACACATTCTTCCACATCACTCAAATCTTGCAATGACTTTCCAACCCAGCTTGCAGGAATGGGAACGTCAAAAATTTCAATCTCTCCATTCCCTAGTGAATACAGGGTTTGTACACCTTCATAGGATAACATTTCCTCTAAGCGCCGAGCTCCCCAGCTGCTTGAAGCAACCATCTTGATATCAAAAGAATCAAAAGTAGAACAGCAAAAAGGAGCAAAATTCCTCGCTGCAATACGCGGCACATGATACATTTTATTGGCAACATGGGCAACTACCATATTGGTAGCATCGGAACTTGTAACTGCAGCAAGTGCATCTGCTTCTTCAATCCCTGCTCTCAGCAGCACGTCCTGATTGAGAGCGTCTCCTTCATTCAACCGGCCATTGAAATCCGAAGGCAGGTTATTGAAAGCGGAGGGCTTAATATCAACCACAGAAACCTCATTGCCGCGTTGATACAGCCGATATGCCAATTCGGCGCCAACTCTACCACATCCAATGACAATGACTTTCATAGCATCATCCTTCTATCT
This sequence comes from Anaerolineales bacterium, assembly GCA_034429745.1. Classification (GTDB taxonomy): domain Bacteria; phylum Chloroflexota; class Anaerolineae; order Anaerolineales; family DRKV01; genus JBAXBF01. The sequence goes on along the minus strand of DAOUFY010000169.1, from coordinate 11,675 downwards.
GATAAGGTACTTCCATAATTACAATATCTTTACGATTGAGCAAAGCTTCACGCAGCATATTCGCATTCTGAGCATGCAATAAGCGGGCAATCTTCCGTCTCGGAATAAATTGAGGAACAACAACAGTAATCATCTCATTTGGTTGAGCTTGATCATCAATTCGCTCAATATATTTAAGCAGAGGCTCGAGCAGCAAACGGTAAGGGGATTCAACAATCGCAAGCCGCACCCCATCTCCCCATTTTTCCCACTTCTGCTGAATTCTCTTCGTCTCGGCCGGGTCAATAGAAACATGCACCGCAGTTATATCATCCGATAGTGCGCGAGCGTAACGCAAAGCCGTGAGGGTGCCGCGATGCACACCTCCTACAGGGATAATTACTCGATGGCGGACTACGCGCGGCGGCATAACATATTTTTCCAGCGTAAGGTGCTTTGCTACACTTTTATAATGGTGATGTATGCTGAAGAAAACTGATACTAAAATTGGCACTAGCACCACAACTATCCATGCTCCATCCATGAATTTTGTTGTTGCAAAGACAATCATCACGATAAACGTCGTAACTGAACCTAACCCATTGATGATCATCTTAATCACCCAATGCTTATCATACCTCAAAGGCATACCATGCAAAGCATACTCTTCACCCGGCTTTAGATGGCCTGAGCGCCACCAGCGGCGTGCCATTCCTGCTTGTGAAAGCGCGAAAGAAAGGAATACCCCAATCGCATACAGCGGAATGAGGGCAGTTACATTTGCTTGAAAGACTACAATCAGCAGACTAGAAACAATGGAAAGCAGCACAATACCATGCGAGAATACCAGCCGGTGTCCTAAATAGGTAAGCTGCCTTGGCAAAAACCCATCTGCTGCATGCAAAGCACTTAAACGCGGAAAATCGGCGTATGCTGTATTGGCCGCCATTACCAATATTATTGTTGTAGCCGTAATAGTCATCAAATACAAAACACCGCGCCCATCATAAACTGTGCGAGCCAGCTGTGAAATGATCGTTTCTTCTTCGGAGGGTAAAGCACCAATTTGGTGGGATAAGAAAGTAATCCCCACTAAAAAACTGCCTAATATAGAAGTCATCCAAATTAAAGTAATCCCTGCATTGTGGCTGCGTGGTTCTTTAAATGCCATTATTCCATTGGATATTGCTTCTACACCAGTGGCTGCTGTTGTACCGCTAGCAAAAGCTTTAAGAATTAAAAACAAGTTGATTGGATGGGCAACTCCATTCAACAGATCAGTTGGCGGATTTACTACTTGGCTTAACCCGCCAGTAAAATATTTGAATAATCCTGTACTTAACGTAAGAGACATCATAAGTAAAAAGAAATAAGTCGGAAAAGCAAAAATCGTCCCCGACTCGCGCACACCGCGTAAATTTATTATCATAATAAGGGCAACCATTGCCAGAGCAATCCCCACGCGGTAAGGCAACAATTCTGGATAAGCCGATACGATTTGTGCCACCCCGGATGAAATGGATACTGAGACAGTTAAGATATAATCCATCAGCAAAGTTGCTCCGGCCGTTTGAGCCGGCAGTTCGCCTAAATTATCGCGCGAGACAATATAAGCCCCCCCTCCATTGGGATAAACATGAATAGTTTGCTCATAAGAAATTGTTAATATAGCCAACAGAACAACGATAGCAAAGGATAATGGAATAGAATACGCCATCGCCTCTGTACCAGCAGCGATTAAAATAACCAGCATCTCTTGCGTTGCATAAGCTGTAGAAGAAAGCGCATCAGAAGCAAAGACAGCTAAACCAATTAACTTGCCTATAGTTTGATGCGGCGCTTCTGCTGTCGCGAGAGGTTTTCCAAAAAGCCAATTTTGCCAAGAAGTGGAGGGGGTTGATGCTGCCGATTCACGCAGCACTGTCGTACCATTGGTATCTTCTAAAGTCGGAGTGGGATTGCCCATATCATTATTATGTTTTTCCTATAATTCCTTTCATTTACAAAATAGACGTACCCTAGTCATTAGTTAATCTTTTGTTACTGCTGCTAAAGCAACAGTAACAAAATCATAATTCTAATCTCATTCAATTGTTTTGTCAAATATTATCGGGAAAAAAAGATTATAGTTTTGTTGGATCTTCCTCGTCATCTTTATAAAAAGAAATGACGTATTTTAGCACCTCGATATTTTCAGCCGGAATGTCAATAGAACAAAGCCCATTTGCGACCAACCCAAAACGAGGGTCTTGCTTTACCCAGCGCACTTCAGCATCAAAATCTATTTGAGTTTTGCCCATAAGCTCTTCCGGAAATTCCATTCTCAACGAGTAGCTTTTACCCACCTGCAATGGCTGACCGCTGACGATCATGACTCCGCCGGTATTGATATTGACGAGATTGCCAATTTCTCTGCCACTTTCGCGATCAAAAATTTGCAGATAATGAACAAGATGATGACGCTCCTCGCGTCTTTTTTCAGTCATAGTTCACCTCCACCTTTATTTTACCTTAACCTATCTTTTTTTACTATACATTCTGGTAAAATATCCCTTAACAAATAGTTCTTGGAGGATAGAATTATGATAGAAGACCTCGTCAAACAGAGCCGCAGTTACCGGCGATTCGATGAAAGTGTTTGCCTTGATCGCCAGCAGCTTGAAGCTTTAGTGAACTTGGCTCGCTTATCCCCTTCTGCAGCAAATCGCCAGCCACTAAAGTACATCATCAGTTGGGAACCACAAAAAAATGCCCTCATTTTCCCTTGTCTTGCATGGGCAGGCTATCTTACCGAGTGGCATGGTCCTGCAGAAGGTGAACGGCCTAGCGGCTATATCATCATATTAGGTGATACAGAAATTAGCTCTACGTTTGGCATTGATCCCGGCATAGCCGCCCAGTCCATTGCTCTAGGTGCGACCGCCCAAGGTCTAGGTGCATGCATGCTCTCCTCTATCAAGCAAGCCAGACTGCGCGAGGCATTAAAAATCCCAGAAAGGTATGAAATTTTGCTTGTCATCGCCCTAGGCAAACCGAAAGAAAAAGTGGTCATTGAGGAAGTTGGGGATGACGGCAATATAAAGTATTGGCGCGACGAACAACAGGTGCATCACGTACCCAAACGTCCTTTGAAGGAAATAATTTTAGATATATAATAATATATACCTCAGGTTGGCTAGGTGGTCGCGGTGCTGCAGATGCAGCGCTGAGGAAAGTCCGCACTCCACAGAGCACAGTGCCGGGTAACACCCGGGGCGGGGTAACCTGCCGTAAAGGGCCACAGAAACAGACTGCCAAAGGACAATGTCCTTGGCGAGGGTGAAAAGGTGGTGCAAGAGACCACCAGCACTGCTGGCAACAGCAGTGGCTAGGCAACCGCCACTGGGAGCAAGGCTAAGCAGCAGCGAAGCCTTCGGGCGGGAGGCTGCTCGTCTCCCTTGAGCTGCGGGTAAGCTGCATGAGCGGTATGGAGACATGCCGCCTAGAGAGATGACCACCCACGACAGAATGCGGCTTATCGGCTGACCTGAGGCATTCCCTTTAGGGCTTTTTTTAACTCCTCACCATAAGCAGCAATCTGTGCCCTTGCTGCAGCTGCATCGCGCGGGTATGTAAAATAAAATAAACTAAAACATAAGCCGCAAATCAACCACGGAAAGGGTACTGTCCACAGCATAGCTTGGCGTATCCCAATGGAATCTACCAAGCTGCCTGCAATCCATCCTCCAAATGCCGAAAGACCACCTTCGATAACCTGCACTATCGCAAAAGCGCTCGACCGATATTGGGGCAAGACAACCGCTTGCATCATCGGCTCTTTTGCACCATGCCCAGCCCAAGCAATCATCAAGGCAGTAAAAAAGGCAAGTGCAAACATCTCCCCAAATCTTAAATGTTGTCCTTGCGTAAAAAGAATATACGTCAGCGGCACACCACATAATATAGAAAATTGTCCAATGATTGTGCGCCCATATTTGGGGGTGATTTTCTCTGCGGCATCACCTATTATTCCTCCTAATAAGTTACTGATCGCACTGCCAATAAGAATTGTTGCAAAGATAATGTGGGCACTGCCGCGCGGATGGTTAAGCATGGTACCCTCACCATAGCCTAAGTCTTCTATTAACCAGCGGATGAAATAAATCCCCATCACCACCCAAGGAATACTGCCGCTGATACCTTGGACAATAGCCACCCAAATTGTTGGCACGCGCAGAGGCTCCAGCAACCCCTTAATGGTTATTCGATGCTGTTTTTCGGTTTCGTGAGAGACTAAATTTTCCAGTTCCGGCTCAGCTGCCCCGCGCGGAGGTTCGTCTGCCAACAACCAAATTAAAATGCCAGAAAGCACGCTAAAGAAACCTAAACCAACGAAACCCCACCGCCAGTTTTCCCCTTCTGTAGCCAACCCTAAAGCCAGCACACCTGCAATTGTACCAACCAAACCTAATAACCCAATAAACCCTAACGCGGTACCTCTTTTTTGTTGAGAAAAATGGTCAGCAAGCAAAGAAAATGTTGCTGGCATTAAACAGCCTAAACCTAATCCGGAAAGAGCACGCAATACAAATAATACCTCAAATGAAGGAGATAGCCCGACCGCCATGGTCCATATCCCCCAAAAACCTGTCCCCAGAATCATAATCTTCTTGCGTGAAAAACGATCTGCAGCGTATCCCCAAAATGGCGAACTAACAGTTTGCAAAAGTGCCCGCAAGGTTTCCATCAAACCAAATTGGGCAGAAGAAACCAATGGAAAAAAGCGTAAGATGCTGCTTTGCAGAGCACCCATCGCTTGCGCCTCACCTTGATCAATAAAGTTGCCAAAACCTAAGGCAATCAACGTTGGCAGTCGGCGTAATTTTTTCTCACTCATAGAACCCTCCTTAATGTGTTTTTTGGGCAGCAGCATAAAACGTAGGAACGAAAAGCACCCGCTCATGGTTTATTTCAGCTTGGCAAGCTGACCCCCTTAAATAATTCAATTCATGCGGAGCAAGCAAACCCTGCACATCATGCTCAAAAGTCTTCCATTCCAACTCAGAACCTTCTGTTGCTGTTTGAGATGACCATTGACCTCCTAAAACCCCACTCTCCAACACCTCAAAGCCAGCTTGGTGCAGGAGCCTTTTCAGTTTTCGCCCAATCATCACATCTGCACCTCGCTGCTGCAAGGCTTGAATTTGAAGTTTGCCTACAATTTCCAGTTCAGGCGGATAGTCTATCCGGCCCCCATAATCAGGTTCAGCTAAGATAAACACATAGCCACCCATACATGTTACACGATACATCTCGCGCAGCACTTGCAGCGGATCACTTACCCACAGGAGCAAGAAATGGCATAAACAAAGGTGAATACTGTTGCTTCTAAAAGGCAATTGCAACCCATCTGCTTGCACAAGAAAGAAGTCTTTAGTTATTGACTGAAAAAAACGTAAAGATGGAAAATGAATGTCTAGCCCCACTTTCAATGCTGATGAGCAGTGCAGCAATTCAGGGGCAAGTGCTCCTGTTCCGCAGCCAACATCCAGCAGGCAATAAGCCTCAGGCAATTTAAGTCGAGAGAATAGATGATCCCTTAATGGCTTCGTCCAGCCTGCTTGCTGGGTGTAGCGCTGATGCTCCTCTTCAAGAGATAGCACTTTTCTTTCCTCTATATATAAACAATGGTTCTTGCTTCTGATTTTTCCGCTGGTCCAACACAGCAGTCAGTTAACTATCTAACTTTTTATGGCGCGCTGAATATGGCAATACAACGTTTCATAAGCCTCAGCCGTTGCTGCCGGACTGAAGCGCTGCCTTATTTCTTGGGGATCTGCTGAATAACGGCTAGGCTCACTCAACACACGTAGCAGAGCTTGCGCTAAACTTCGTGCATCGCCTACTTCAGCAATTTCACCCATGCCAGTCATCCGCACCGGCTGACGTACCCCAGGCAAGTTTGAAGCTACCACCGGCACTCCGTTCATCATTGCTTCAATTTGAACAAGCCCAAAGGATTCGGTCGAATTTAAGCTTGGCACAACCAGCACATCCAAATTTGGATAAAAACTTGCCATTTGCTGAGGATTCAGCACGCCTAAAAATTTCCACATCCCTAGAGCCTGATAGTGTTGAAGTTTAGATTCTAAACTGCGGTAATACTCACCTTCGCTGAGCACATCTTTATATTGCCCGGCAAACAACACGATTGCCTGCGGAAACTGGGCAAGCACAGCTGGCAGAGCGTCCAACAGCACTTGAACACCTTTCTCAGCTGCCAATCGCGCCGCCATGCCAATGACAGGTGATCGTCTTTTGCCGTGTTCGTCCACAAGATACTGCCTTGCAAAATCCTGCACCTCATTCTCCGCTGCAGGCGGCAGTTCCACCGGTGGTGGAATGACATGCACTTTATGGAGGTGGTCCTGCAGAAAAGGTGAATGATCCACAAAATCCTGTGTGTAGGATACGATCGCATGGGCATTGAAAGCCGCCAGATGATTCATAAGATCAACAACTTTATTGACTACAGCATTAAAGGGGGAGGGAGGTAAAGCCAAATCACAATGATACGTAATCAACGTGGGCTTTTTAGTAAGGCGGCCGCGCAATGCTACCCCAGCTGCATCAAATTGAGGCAAATGCAAGTGGATCACTTCGTGTTGAGAGACCAAACGGGTTGCCTGCCAGCCGAAAGTGGGCATAATTACCCCCTTGCTTATCCGCAGCAACACTGGCACCCGCACAATCCGAAGTCTCTCAAACCGTTCTTCCAAAGGCAAGCTAGGATGATAGCGGGAGGTTAATACTGTTACTTCATGACCGCGTGCGGTTAAAGCTTTGGCTAACCGCTCCACATAAATTGTCAGTCCACTGGTATGAGGACGATAGTAAGTCAGCACTTGAAGTATGCGCAAAGCCGCCCCCTCAATGTTTAGGAAATGAAGAAATATTTTCTTTTATCCAGTGGTAAAGCCGCTGAATGCCTTCGCGAACCTTTATTTTGGGCTTCCAACCTAAAACCTTTTCCGCTTTGCGGATATCGGATATATATACTGGCTGATCTCCTGCCCTCCAAGTATCATAGGTGCAGGGAACAGGATGCCCTAAAAGCTCCTCCAGCATTGGTGCAAATTCCTTCCAAACGGATATCGTGTTTTCGACTCCCCCCCCAATGTTAAAAATTTCACCCCGCGCCTTGTCAAGATGAGTTAATGCTAAATCATAAGCATCCAACAAATCCTCAATATACAGCACATCGCGCACCTGTTTACCATTGCCATAAATGGTAATTGGCTTGCCTTGAAGAGCTGCAATAATAAACCATGCCAGCCAACCTTGATCCTCTATACCGAACTGACGCGGACCATAAATGCAGGACTGACGCAGCACGACCGTTGGCAAACCATAAATGCGGGCGTAATCGCGCACATACTGATCCCCACAACCTTTTGAACACCCATATGGAGAATGAAAATCCACCGCATGACTCTCGGGAATGCCATGCGGAAAGTCAGCATATTCATAGCGAGTCTCTCGCTCAACAATGCGCACTTCTTCCATCCCGCCATACACCTTATTCGTAGAAGCATAAAGGAAAGCTGGATTCCTTCCATTCAAGCGGGCTGCTTCAAGCATATTGAATGTACCTAAGGCGTTATGTTCAAAATCGAGGCGCGGGTTTTTGATCGAAGTGGTAACAGCAACCTGCCCTGCTAAATGAACAATTACATCCACGTCTGCGGCAGCTTCTCGGCATAGCTCCGCATTGGATACGTCGCCTTCGATTAAAGTAAAGGCATTTTTTCCAAACCGATCTTGCAGCCAAGCCAAATTAGTTCTTGCACCATAGCGCGAGAGATTATCCAAAATAGTTACCTGTTCTCCGCGCTGCAGCAAACGCTGCACATAATTTGCGCCAATAAACCCGGCTCCGCCGCTGACAAGAACATGCTTCATCGTAGAAATTTATCCTTTCCGCTGCGTAACATTATGATAGAGCCGGCCGAGCGTTTCGCCCTCTTGGGCAAGTCCATATATGCCAAGAATAGTGGTTATGATAGTATAAATCGCACGTGCCACTAAAGCAAAAGCCAAAGCTTTCGCAGAATCCACATTAAAAACAGCCAAGCCGCCTACGTACGCGGCTTCCACCACCCCAATAGAACCCGGCGATGAGGGCACAATAATGCCAATAGAGACAACCCCCATACTAAAAGCTGCCCATAGTAAAGAAACCGGCTCAATGAAAATGTATAACACGGTATAAATCACAGTCAAGTTTGCCGCCCAGCTGAGCAGCATCCAACCTAGAACAGTCAAGAAACTGCGCCCATCCGTCAGCACACTCAGCCCGTTGAGAAAGGATTCCATCCTTCTCACGCCAAACCGAGCAAGCAGCTTCCAGCGCTGCCCAAGACTGCTCATCCACGCCAATAGTTTCTCTCGGTTACGGGCAACAACATGCAGCAGGAAAATGCCGAACAAAACAGCTCCGCCGCTGAAAGCTGCAGCCGGCAATGCCCAAGCAGCATCGCCGTGTGATTTTAAGGCAAAGACGAAGGGCAAACTGCCTAACAAAATGCTGACACTGATCAACACATCAAAAGCCCGCTCAATAAGAATCGTTGAAGCTGCTTCCCAAAAACTCACCAAACCATTACGACTTAGCAGCAAAGCCCGCGCTACTTCCCCTGCCCGAAAAGGGAAAATATTATTCACTAAATAACCAATGTTGATTGTAAAAAACAATTTCTTTACCCCCACCTTTTTCTTCAGCAGGGTCTGCCAAGCAAAACTGCGAAAAATAAAAGATAACAGCTGACTGACAACGGCTAAGGGCAAGAAAAGAACATAATTGCCTTGCTGCAATGCCTTCCAAACTTGGCGATAGTCAGCAACATAAAAGACTGCTCCAAGTGCCAGAATACTTATTACAAAGCCTACAACAACCCGCCGCCACTGCTTTTGGGGAGTTGGCTTTGCTGCCTCTGACAGTTGTTCACCTTGCTGAATGTTTTCAAGGTCATCTAATGCTGTAGAAACGTGCTGGTTAATCGGTTATTCCTCCCCTAAACGCAAGACAGCAAGAAAGGCATCCTGTGGTATTTCCACTGTACCTACCATTTTCATGCGTCGTTTTCCTTTTTTCTGTTTTTCCAACAGTTTCTTTTTACGGGTTACATCACCGCCATAACATTTTGCCAATACATCTTTGCGCAATGCTTGCACATTGGCGCGCGAGATGATCCTGCCCGCCGCAGAAGCTTGAATAGCCACATCAAACAATTGGCGCGGAATAAGCCGTTTGAGTTTAGAGACTAATTTCTGTCCCTTATGATAAGCATCATCGCGATGGACAATTGCTGCTAATGCATCCACTGGATCTCCGTTAACTAATACTTCCAGCTTAATCAAATCATCGCGGCGGTACTCCAAAAATTGATAGTCCATCGAAGCATAACCGCGGCTGCGAGATTTTAACTGATCAAAATAATCAACAATAATCTCTGCCAAAGGAATTTCAAACTCCAACTGCACTCGATTAGGAGCGGGATATTCCTGAGTGATAAATATGCCGCGCCGCTTGGTTGTTAAATCCATAAGAGTGCCATAATACTCTGTAGGGGTAAAAATTTGAAGTTTCATCCACGGCTCGCGAATCTCAACGATATCCGCTTCAGAAGGCAGCTTAGCTGGGCTGTCAATAACCAGCCGGCTGCCATCGCGCAGCAGCACTTCGTACTCTACTGAAGGGGCTGTTACCACAATGTTAAGGTCGTATTCCCTTTCTAATCTTTCTTGGATAATCTCCATGTGAAACATGCCCAAAAAACCGCAGCGGAAACCAAAATTCAACGCCTGCGATACTTCGGGTTGAAAAGAAAGAGAGGCATCGTTCAGCTGCAATTTTTCTAAAGCCTCTTTCAGATCTTCATAATCATCATTCTCCACAGGGAATATGCTGGCAAAAACCATTGGCTTTGCTTTCTTATAGCCAGCCAACGGTTCAGGGGCGGGTAAAGTAGCTGAAGTTATCGTATCCCCTACTCGGCAATCGCGGACAGTTTTAAGCCCTGTCGCAATATAACCCACTTCTCCACAAGAAAGTGTTGCGGCTGGACGCAAGCTAGGAGAAAAATAGCCAATTTCAACCGGCTTTATATCTACTTGAGTGGACATAATACGCAATGTATCTTCTGGCTGAACAGTGCCATCCATAATTCTTACATAAGCAATCACCCCTTTATAGGAGTCATAATGCGAATCAAAAATCAAAGCCCTTAGAGGTGCATCCGCATTCCCTTTTGGAGGAGGGATTTGCTTGACAATAGCTTCAAGCACTTGATCCACATTCCGCCCATCTTTTGCTGAAATGCGCAGAATACTTTCTGCCGGCGTGCCCAACAAACCTTCAATTTCTTTGGCTACCTCATCCGGGCGAGCTGATGGCAGATCAATTTTATTGATGACCGGGATAATTTCCAAGTCTGCATCTAAAGCATTATAGAGGTTGGCTAGTGTTTGCGCTTCTATTCCTTGGCTTGCGTCAACGACCAGCAATGTGCCTTCGCAAGCAGCCAAAGCGCGGCTGACTTCATAGCCAAAATCCACATGCCCTGGAGTATCAATTAGATTAAGCTCGTAGGTTTCACCATCAGCAGCCGTATAAAGCATCCGAACAGCAGAAGATTTGATCGTAACCCCTTTTTCGCGTTCAATATCCATGCTGTCCAGCACTTGTGCGGTCATTTCTCGCTCCGAAATTGTTCCTGTAAGCTGCAGCAAGCGATCCGCCAAGGTGGATTTGCCATGGTCAATATGGGCAATAATGCTGAAGTTGCGAATATTGCGAACAGTCATAAGTGCTTTTCATTTTACCACGTTTTTCAGGATCAAACATCGTATGGGCTGAAGCGCGAGATCAGGAGTTTCATGCAAAGGTATCAATGAAGCAGGAGTTTGAAGGATTAAGAAATTTTTTCATTAACATCTTAAGGTAACAAGTTATCCTTGTTATTTTAAGGTAAAATATATCTACTCTGAATTTTTTAAGGATGGTTAATGAAAAAATCAAAACCGATGATGAACCTTACAGCGATCTTAACCTATGGATTGCGATTGGCAGTCATCCTACTCTTAACTTGCTTTGGGTGGTACTTTATCTTGCCCAATGTGCAGCCTAACTCTAGCGCGGCTGCTTTCTACAAAACCTCCACCCCGCGCCCAACATTTAGACCGAGCTTAACTCCTGTACCCACCTTTACCCCTTACCCTACCCTTACAGCAAAACCTACTTGGACACTTTACCCTTCAGCTACACCCCGTCCAACTCGAACCCTAACACCGACCATCACAAGTACTCCAACCATCACGCCGGATACTTATGTTTCTATCTTCCCAAATTATGATAACTTCGAGGAAGTAGCTGGTTTAATTGCCAAGTCAGTCAATGCTGCCAATGTCCAACAAGGCAGCACCCTTCCAATTGACCCAACAGACTTAGAGGAAGATTATTACGACTTTTCACCTGAAAAATATGAGGCTTACAATCGCGGCGAAAGACCCTACCGCTACTTAAACTTCTCCCGCTATCGCCGCTCGCTTGATAAGAACAGCAAAGTCTATATAAAAGCTGTTGTAAAAATCCCCAATGGGGTAAAGTATTACGCCAATGAATTGGATTATCTTGCGCTTGTCTTGAAATATTTGCG
>DAOUFY010000168.1:0-9937 GCA_034429745.1 Anaerolineales bacterium | reverse complement strand
AGAATAATGGCTAGTTTATATTTTGGAGGATCCATGCCCGACCCGGTTATTTCGATCAGAGATCTTCAATTTCGTTATCGCGGTCAAAAGGTTCCCGCCCTGGATGGAGTTAATTTAGAAGTACAGCAAGGCGAGTTTTTAGTAATAATGGGACCTAGCGAGGCAGGGAAAAGCACTTTAGCTGCTACTATTAATGGATTAATTCCCCATTTTTATCATGGAAAATTAAAAGGGGATGTGGTGGTAATGGGACGCAATACCCGCGATCACACAGTTGCCCAAATGGCTGAGATAGTTGGGATGGTCTTTCAAGATTTTGAAGCCCAACTTTTCTCGACCAGTGTCGAGCTAGAGGTGGCTTTTGGCCCTGAAAACTTTGCAGTGGAATGGGAAGAAATAAAACGAAGAGTTGATGAAAACCTCGAGTATGTGAGGCTGAGCGAGTTTCGCCGCCGGCCGCCCTCAACCCTTTCTGGCGGGCAAAAACAAAAATTAGCTATTGCTTCTGTGTTGGCTCTCAAACCGAAAGTGTTAGTGATGGATGAACCAACTACTGACCTTGACCCGATCAGCAAGATGGGGGTATTTGAAATAACCCACCGCTTGTGCAAGCGGGATGATCTGACCTTAGTGGTGATTGAACATGAAACTGAAGAGGCACTTTATGCCGATCGCATTGCTTTTATCCGCCAAGGCAAGCTTGAAAAGATTGGGCCAACCCGTGAAATGCTCAGTGATGTAGAGTATATGGAAGAACTTGGGGTTATGCCATTGGGCATTCCTCGATTTTTCAAACAAATGGGCTTCCAAACCTTGCCACTTACACCAGAAGAAGGGATCACAGCTTTTCGACAGAGCGGTTTGAAGATTTCTGAACCCGCCTATCAGGAAATGGTTGCAAAAGAGAAAGCGGAATTAGAGAAACCCCGACAACCGATAATTCAATGTCGTAATTTAGAATATTCATATAGCTCCGGCGTTAAAGCGTTGGATAACGTGAGCTTAGATATTTATCAGGGAGATATGGTGGCTATTGTGGGGCAAAACGGCAGTGGAAAAACTACCCTAGCTAAACAATTTAATGCCCTCTTTCTGCCGACTAGCGGTGATGTAATCGTTGATGGTAAATCAACACGCGAGCAAGGTGTTTTTAAGCTTGGTCAGCGGGTTGGATATGTATTTCAAAACCCGGATCATCAAATATTTTCTGAAACTGTTTTTGATGAAGTGGCTTTTAGCCCCCGTTTGCGTAAGTTGCCAGAGGACGAGATTAAATTACGGGTCAAAGAGTCATTAGAGGCAGTTGGACTTTCAGGTTATGAAGAGCATGATCCGTTTACATTGACCAAAAGCGGTCGTCAGCGAGTGGCAGTGGCTGCAGTGTTAGCTGCGAAACCTGAAGTATTGATATTGGATGAACCTACAACGGGTTTAGATTATGCTGAACAGCGCAGCATGATGAATATGGTACGACGCCTCAATGAAAGCGGCAGCACGATCATCTTTATCACTCATCATATGTGGGTAGTGGCGGAATATGCCCGACGCGTTTTTGTTATGAAAGACGGCAAGATAATATTACATGGATCAACCCGTGAGGTCTTATCGCATTTTGCTGAATTAGAGGCTGCCTCACTGCGACCACCCCATTTTATTGAGTTTAGTAATGCGCTTGGCTATACTTTTCTGACCCCTGAAGAAATGATCAGCTGTATTGAAGGAGCAACAAGCTGATGGATGCGGAGATTTATCTTGACAATAATTCCTTTATACACCGTTTGGATCCACGCACCAAGATTATCGTTTTCTTGATAACATTTGTGGCAATCTTACTTTTTCAAAATCCCATATGGATGCTGCCGGTTACTTTGCTGGTCTTATTACAGTTAATTGTTTCTAAGTCATTTAAAAACTTGCGTCGTATCCGTTATATCTTAATTGTGTTAACTATATCGAGCTTGATCTTGTGGAATTTATTCTCTCGCGGTTCTACACCACTGTTTTGGTTCATTTCGATGGAATCACTCATGTATAGCATTGCTCGAACAATGCTGATGATATTGATGATCTCTGCTGGTATGATCTTAATCAGCACTACCCGCAACGAAGAATTGGTTTTGGGCATGATTCGTCTAGGAATGCCTTATCGGGTGGGATTTGCCATATCAACTTCACTGCGCCTAGTGCCGACCATTGCTGCAAATACAATCACGATTAGTCAGGCGCAGCGAAGCCGTGGATTAGACTTGGATTCGGGCAACTTGCTGACTCGGGTGCGCAAATTTTTACCCCTTCTTGTACCTGTATTTATTTCAACAATACGCAATACCAATATTTTTGCTATGGCACTTGAATCAAAAGGGTTTGGAGCAAAAGAAGAGCGCACATATTTCCTGCGTTTAAAAATGCAACGTGCCGATTATTTAGTATTGGGGTTTTCGATAGTATTTATGGTGGTTTCTATTGTGTTTGCTGTTTTGGGATATGGTAGGATATATGGATTAGTCAGCTTCTGACAACGGAGGAAAGCGTGGATCTGCATGAAATTAATGAGTTATTGCCGTTCTTATTGCGCCGCGAAAATGTTGCCCGGTTTGAAAATGGCGCTGTGATAATTGGCGATCGGCGAAAGTACCCTTTTGAAAAAGCGTTTGTACGCTGTAACAGTGTAGAAGAAGTTGCTCGTGCAATTGAAGAGATGGTTACTCAAGGAGGTGGACCTGCGAACGCAGCGTTATATGCAATGGTGCTGGCGGCTCAGCAATGTGCCGGCAGTTCACCGGCGCAGCAGCTTGAAAAGCTGGAAGCAGCTCGCCTGCGGCTCGTACATACTCGCCCGACAAATACTGCCCTAGCGCGCCGACTCGAAAAAGCTATGCAAGTTATCCACACAGCCTTGAATGAAAAAATGGATGTAGCGCAAACCTTGCTTCGCTGGATTGAAGATCAAAGAGACCAAAATTATCTCAAGTATGCCAAAGCTGCTGAGTACGGCGCTAGTCTGATTGCAGATGGAGATGGCATTCTTACGATGTGCTTTGCTGAAACATCATTTCTATTGGCACTAGCGCTAGCAAAAAAGGATGGCAAGAAAATACGCGTTTTTACTCCTGAAACTCGCCCTTATCTTCAGGGAGCGCGCCTGACTGCACCTAGCATCCAAGAGATAGGCATTCCAGTGCAAATTATTGGCGATAACATGCCGGCTTATGTCTTATCGCAAGGAAAGATCCAAAAATATTTCACTGCCGCGGATTTAGTTACTTTGGATGGGCATGTTGTTAATAAAATTGGCACTTTTCAAAATGCGATCACTGCTCATTATCATGGCGTACCGTTTTTTGTATTTTCCTGGGGTCCGGATAAAGAAAAGCCTGATCGTCAATCTATCGTAATTGAAGAGCGCGATCCGTCAGAGATGAAAACCTGCCGCGGTGTGCCAACCACTGATCCAGCCATTGAGGCGTATTATCCTGCTTTTGACATTACCCCGCCACATCTTGTCTCGGGGATCATTACAGAGTATGGAATATTAAATCCGTATGATTTACGTCGTTATTATGGGTAAGGTAGGAGAAGAGGATGGAATCTGCTATAATCACTGGCACTGGCATCTATGAGATTCCCGGCATCACTTTTAAGCCGGAACGAATAGATACGCCTTTTGGCACTGCACAAGTTTACTTAGGGGAAAAAGATGGATTCGAGATAGCTTTTCTGGCGCGTCATGGAATAGATCATAGTACTCCACCTCACAAGATCAACTATCTTGCTAATATCAAAGCTTTGCAAATGTTGGGGGTAAAACGTGTTCTTGCAACTTATGCCGTTGGATCCATTAATCGTGAAATTCCCCCTACGGGTTTGGCATTATTATCCGACTTTCTTGATTTCACGAACAATCGACCGCTTTCATTTTATAACGGCGGAAAAAGTGGTTTAGCGCATACGAACATGAATGAGGTTTATTGTCCAGCCCTGAGGCGCAAAGTGCAAGAATTGTCAGAGGTTTATCAACTTAAGATTCACCCTTCAGCGGTTTATGTTGCAACCAATGGCCCGCGTTTTGAAACTCCGGCTGAAATACGGATGTATGCTCAGCTAGGAGGGGATGTAGTTGGAATGACAGGAGTGCCAGAAGTGGTTTTGGCACGTGAATTAAATATGCATTTTGCCGCAGTTGCTTTTTCAATAAACTGGGCAGCAGGATTGGAAAAAGAAATGGAATTTGTCAGCAGCAATATGGAAGGGTTACGCCGTCAGGTAGCTGCTCTTCTGGTTCAAGCGCTGCAAGAATTAGATACGCTTGATTGCAAGTGCGAGACCGCCATCATGATGATGCACCCGCCAGAAGAATAGATTAACCGCTTTACTCATCACCCTTCACAAGCAAAGGAGGTGATTATTTGAGGTGATTATTTAACTAAATTGTTCTGACTATATAAGCTTATTTTTTACCTCATTATCGGTTAATTTATTGTTATTTATCCAAAGGAGAATTAATTATGAAAGAAGTTATTACCATGTGGAAAAACACCCGGATGATTGTCCTGGTGGCACTGTCAGCGGCAATTTATGCAGCATTTTTGATTGTTTTTAAGGGTGGTATTCCTATCATTCCGGGTATCACCGAAGTACGCCCGGCAAATGTCTTTCCTCCTGTCTTCTCATTGCTCTTTGGTCCGGCAGGAGCATGGGGCTCAGCAATCGGGAACTTTATTGGAGATTTATTTGGCGGAACTTTAGGCATCGGTTCTATCTTCGGATTTATTGGCAACTTCTTTATGGGTTTTATCCCTTACAAAATGTGGGGCGCGACCTTTGGGTTGCTGAATAAATCAAATATGGATCAAAATGCCAACTCAGTGCAGAAAATTGTGGCTTTTGAAATCGTTGCATTGGTTTCCTCAGCAGCGTGCGGCATAATTATTTCTTGGTATCTTGACTTGGCGAAAATTGTTCCCTTTGCGTTCCTTTCGATTACCATTACGCTCAATAACTTCTTGGCAGCTTGTGTAGTTGGACCAATCTTGCTCGTATTGCTTTATCCGCGGGTGAAGCGCTGGGGCTTGGTATGGACTGACGTGATGAAAAAGGAGGATGTGGCAGCAGGTTTTGCGAAAAACGTTGGTTCCATCTTGATGATCATTGGCTCGCTAGGCGGATTAGTGGTAGGCGTCTTGGTGGCAGTTGGTGCGGCAGGACAACAGATCCTAGGGTTCAGCGGCGAACAAGGACAAGTAGCCGTATGGTCGGCGGTACTGCCTTTCCTAATCTTGATCTTGATTGCTTCCTTTATGCTTTCAGGACAAGAGCAATTTGTTGAAGAAGTTGAAGATTAACTATTATTGAGTTTACACAGAAAGGTGAGTGCCCTAAAAGCACTCGCCTTTCTTGTTATAAGGAATAGCGTAGATGACTCAAAGTCGTAAGGTTGATTTTCTTTTGCTTGGTGGTACGATTGTAACGATGAATCAAAATCGTCAGATCATTGATTCAGGCGCAATCGCTGTAGATGACTCAAAAATTATCTGGATAGGTCCGCGAGACCAATTGGCAGCGAATCAATTTGCTCCGCTTCAAACCATAGATTTGGAAGGCAAGGTGATCATCCCTGGCTTAATTAACACGCATGGGCATTGGGCAATGACTGTATTTCGCGGCCTTGCAGATGATTTGGCGCTAGAAGCGTGGTTAAACTCCATTTGGAAGGTTGAGGCAGCGGTGGTTTCGCCGGAAATGGTTTGCGCGGGTGCTCAGCTTGCCATGATTGAGATGATTCGCTCTGGCACCACTTGTGCAGCAGATATGTATTGGTATTATCCAGAATCTTGCATGGCAGCGTTGGAAGCTGGTTTTCGCGTTGTTAATGGACATAGCTTTGCAGCGATCCCTGGGTTTGAAAGGCGAGAAGCAGATGTAAAGCAAGCAATAGATTTCATTGATCGCTTTCAGGGTAATGAACTGGTTCACGCTTGCATACAAGCTCATTCTACCTATACCACAGATCAGCAAATGTTGGAAGACATTGCTCAAATAATGCAAGATAAGGATGTCGTGTTTATCACCCATGCCTCAGAATCATTGGGGGAACTCGAACAGGTTCGACAGAAATATGGCAAGACTCCTATAGAAGTATTAGATTCGGTTGGTCTGTTAGGAGAAAAAACCTTGCTGGCACACTGTGTCCACCTTTCGGATGCCGAAATTGAACGTCTCGCTGAAACTCACACTTCTGTATCCCATTGCCCCTCCTCAAATCTGAAGCTATCCTCTGGAATTGCGCGAGTTGCTGATCTCATACGGGCAGGAGTTAATGTGGCATTCGGCACAGATGGGGCTGCCAGCAACAACGATTTGGATTTGTTCCATGAAGCTCAATTGGCGGCTTTAGTCCAGAAAGGTGTTTCAGGTGATCCTACAGTTTTACCTGCTGAAAAAGTGTTTGCCATGTTAACCATTGATGGTGCTCGCGCATTAGGATTGGAGAAGATTATTGGCTCGTTGGAAGTGGGCAAGCAGGCAGATTTAGCAGTGATTGATTTTAATGCTGCCAACCTGACGCCTTGTTATAACATTTATTCTCATCTGATTTATGCTGTGTCTGCGACGGATGTGAAATACACCATGATCAATGGACGAATGGTAATGGCTGAACGAGAATTGCTTACCTTAGAAGAAGATCGGGTGAGAAAAACTGTTTGTCAGCTAGCTGAAAGGATTCGTTTGTTGTGAGCAGTTCATCAACACTGCCCAAATGACAACCTGTAAAAATCCCTAATCAAAGGGGTTTTCCAGCAGGTTCCTAAGAAAGTCATAAGTAATAATGATATAGCTCTGCTCAACTCTTCCGCCTCAAAGGTGGCTATGATAGATTTGCAGTTTGCCATCCGTGCGGAAGAGATACATGTAGCGCGGTAGGAGAGTGTGCTTGTGGTTGTAGTGCTTGGGGCACACATCACTTCGCGCGGTAATTTCCCCTTTTATTCATTGGCAAGATAAAGCGCTATCCTATCAACATTTCACCTATTAAATCAGAAAAGATAAAAAGAGGATGTTGTACAGCTTTTGAAGAAGGTTGCACCTAGGAATTACCCCTGAAATGAAAAATTAAAGCAACCCTTTAAAAGCGTGGGAACAATAGTGTTCCTGTTGATGGAATACAATGGAATTAACAAGAAATATCAAGTTGTCTGTTTGGTTTCATTTATATAAAGCTATTAAATGGGGTGCATTTATGGAAAATTATTATGAAATATTAGGGGTTGATTCAACGGCTACTCAAGAGGAAATTCAACGGCGCTATCGGTTTTTAGCCATGGCTTTTCATCCCGATCGGTTTGGGAAACCAGAGTTGAGAGAAGCTGCTGAAAATGATATGAAGCGAATCAACGAGGCATATGATGTACTTTCTGACCCTAAGAAGCGTGAACAATACGATATGTTGTTGGCATTGTACACATTGAGCGAACTAGCTAATGCTTCTCCATCTAATAATGAGCCGGGTGAAAAATCCGATAGCGCGTCTTATGATAAATCAGAGCGAAGCTCTGATGGCGAAAGCAGTCCATTCACAGGACAAGAGGAAAAGAGCAACGGTAAGCAGCAAGCTCAGACAAAAACGGGGCAAGGAGTCTATTTTGGGTGGTGTGAAAAATGTCAGCGAATAAGGCCAGTGAAAAAACTGCATTTTGGTTATGTAGTTGGTTTATTTGTTTTTGGTTATGGGAATGTCAGCAGCGGCAATATTTGTGCTGAGTGTGCAGAGAACCTGTTTTGGAAATATACAGCCATTACCCTTTGGTTAGGTTGGTGGGGATTGAGGACATTCTTTATGCCGTTAATTTTAATTCCAGCAAACATTATTAATTACATAAGAGCAGGAGAACTAAGAAAGTCTTCGGATCAATTAAGTGGTATTGCTGTTGGATGGAAATTAGCCATTGTTACCGTATTTCTCCTGATAGGTTATTTGTTTCTGCCCCGCATGATGCAAGCTCAACCAAATCAACCGTCAGCTTCAATAAATGCTGCTACAGCCACCAAGACGAAAGTGGAGGTAGAAAATACAGTCAGTAACCCAACTTCAGTACCGAGCAGCAATTTACCCATTGACACTTCAGCAACACAAACAGACATTGTATCGTGGTACAGGGTGTCTGCAGCCAATGAAGGTGAATATCTCTGTGTGTATGGAACGGTTAATAATACCTATTGGGATAGGGGAAAATTTAATATATCCTTTAGCGAGGTTGATTCTGATTTTCGTATTGTTGTGCAAGATGGATATTATGAGGATATTGAGCATAAGTGTGTGATGGCGTGTGGGAGGATTAAGACATATTATTCCATGCCATATATTGAAGTAAGAGATGACCTTATGAAGTGCTTCTGGTAGCCGTATTTTATATAGAGAAAAGAAAGGTCAGCAGCAATTGGTGAATAGCAATACCTCTGTTATGAGATAACGTTGAATAATGAAACTCAATAGAGAATGAGAACTTGGCAGCAAGGTGAGCCTGCGGCTGTTACGCATTAAGAGTGGGGAGAAACAGTTCCCCCTGTTTGATATGACGATTTTATTATTTTATTCGTTATAGTAAAAAATTGAAAGTTTATAGCTGTTAAATTGGGTGTGTTTATGGAAAACTATTACGAAATTTTAGGGGTACCTCCAACGGCCACTCAAGAGGATATTCAACGACGCTATCGGTTTTTGGCCATGGCTTTTCATCCCGATCGGTTTGGAAAATCAGAGCATATAGAATCTGCTGAAGATTACATGAAGCGAGTAAACAAGGCATATGACGTGCTTTCTGATCCAGAAAAGCGTAAAAGATATGATTCGTTATTAATGGAAATGTCAAGAGCGCGCCCAAGAGATTATTCGGCTTATTATGAGGCGAGTAAAAAAGCGGATAGCAAGTCATACGGTAAATCAGAGGATAGCAAGACGTATGATAAATCAGAGTATAACAAGACGTATGGTAAATCAGAGGATAGCAAGTCATACGGTAAATCGGAGGATAGTAAGTCATATGATAAATCAGGGTATAGCAAGTCGTATGATAAGTCAGAGGATAGTAAGTCATACGGTAAATCAGAGGATAGCTCTAATAGCAAAAGCACAGGAAGTACGTCTGAAAGACAAGAGGAAAAAAGCAGTGCAGAGCAGCAAACACAGGCAAAAACCAAACAGGGAGAATCAATTGGAAGGTGCAGTTATTGTAGGCAAGATAAGCCGGTAAGAGAATTGGAATTTAGTTATGCCATAGGGTTAGTGTTTTACAGCTTTGATGATAATCGCAGAGGATATATTTGTGCTGAGTGTGCAGAGCTAATTTTTTGGAAATATACTGCCATTACCCTGTGGTTGGGTTGGTGGGGATTGAGAACTTTCTTTTTTTCTTGGCTTTATATTACAGAAAACATTATTAATTACATAAAAGCTTGGGAATTAAGAAAATCTTCGGATCAATTAAGCAATATTGCTGTAGGATGGAAACTGGCCATTGCTACCGCATTTATTTTGATAGGTTACTTATTTCTGCCTCGCATAATGCAACCTCAACCTAGTCAATCATCAGCTTCTGTAGGTGTTGCAGCTGCAACTAAGACAAAGGTGGAGGTAAAAGATGAAGTCATTAGACCTACTTCAACAACGAGCATCTATTTAGCCACAAGCACTCCCTCAAAAACAGAAAAATGCGTATCATGGTCGCATGTGTCAACAGCTAATGAAGGTGAATATCTCTGTGTGTATGGAAAAGTAAATAAAGCTTATTGGGGTGGAAAAATTTTTTATATTGCTTTTAGCAAAGATGTTTCTGCTTTTCGTTTTGTTGCGCTGAATGGGTATTATTATAAGGACATTGAGAATGAGTGTGTGTTGGCATATGGTAAAATCAAGACGTATATTGATATGCCGTATATTGAA
>DAOUFY010000167.1:0-10138 GCA_034429745.1 Anaerolineales bacterium | reverse complement strand
AAAGTTGCCTTAGACGGGTTAAAAATATTAGGCTGCAGAGGTTTAAACGTAACTGCACCATATAAAGAAGCGGTTATTCCATACATGGATGAAATGAGTGATACTGCCTCAATGCTCGAGGCAGTAAATACAATTCTCTTCCAAGAAAGAGAGGGTAAAATTGTTCTCAAGGGTGAGAATACCGATTTATTAGGATTCAGTTATTCGGTAGCAGAAGGTGGATTTGAACTGTCTAAAGCTCGATATCCATTGGTAATTGGAGCTGGAGGGGCAGCTAGATCAGTTTTAGGCGCGTTAGTTTTAAGCGGTTGCCAAAGTGTTTGCATTGTCAACCGTTCTAAGGAACGAGCGGAGGCCTTAATAAGACATTTTGAAAAGTATTTTACGAAAATTGAATATATTCCCCTTGAAAAGCAGATGATGGCTGAAAAGATGCGACAAGCTGATTTGCTCATTCATACTACCCCTACGGGTACATACCCAAATGTTGGAGAGTCTATTATCGAAGATGGAATGGATATTCCGTCTCATTTATTCGTTGTTGATTTGGTCTATAACCCAATTGAAACAAAATTAATAAAGCAAGCTCGAAAAGCCGGGTCGCGGGCAATTGGTGGATTAGGAATGCTTTATCATCAAGCCGCTATAGCTTTTGAATACTGGACAGGGGAGAAGATGCCTTTAGAGAAAGTGAAGGCAAGGTTGAAAAAAGTTATTGCTGAACTTTAGGGAGAAGAATTTATGAAATTTATTACCGCAGGTGAATCGCATGGAAAATGTGTAACAGCAGTTATTGAGGGATTGCCGGCCGGGTTAGTCATTGACATCAATGAAATTAATCATGAGTTAAAACGGCGTCAAATGGGTTATGGAAGAGGGGGAAGAATGAAAATTGAAAAGGATGAGGTAAGTATTGAAGGGGGAGTATTGTATGGGAAAACCATAGGCGCTCCATTAGTATTGCGTATAGACAATAAAGATTGGGAAAATTGGAAAGAGAAATGGGAAAGAGAGACATTAGAGCCTTTGGTTGTTCCACGCCCTGGACATGCAGATTATGCTGGTATGATAAAGTATCGGTTTGAGGACGCCCGTTTGGTGTTAGAACGTGCAAGTGCAAGGGAAACAGCGGCTCGAGTGGCAGTAGGGGCGGTTATGAAACAATTTTTAGCTTTATTTGGTATTATCATAGGAAGTTTTGTAAATGAGATAGGGGGGATAATTGCAGATACTAAGGGGGAGAATTGGGAGGAATTATTCCTTTTGGCAGAAAAAAGTATGGTGCGGATGCCCGATCCACAGGCAGAAAAAGAAGCGGTAAAGAAAATAGATCAAGCCCGGAGAGAAGGGGATACTTTAGGGGGAGTATTTACAGTAACAGCTTTGAATGTTCCTGTTGGCTTAGGTAGTTATGTACATTGGGAGAAGCGGTTAGATGCAAAATTGGCAAATGCAGTAATGTCTATCCAAGCTATTAAGGGAGTAGAGATAGGTCCGGCCTTTGATAATGCTAGGCGTTGGGGTACAGAAGTACATGATGATATCTTTTACGATGAAAATGGAAAAGTAATACGGAAGACCAATAATGCTGGAGGTATTGAAGGGGGAATTTCTAACGGAGAACCGATTGTGGTACGGGCTGCGATGAAGCCGATCGCCACCACAATTAAACCTCATCAATCAATTAATATGAAAACAAAAGAAGCTGCAACGTATGTATATCAGCGATCAGATTATTGTGCAGTACCAGCTGCTTCCATTGTTGGAGAGGCAATGGTTGCCTGGGTAATAGCTGATGCCATGTTAGAAAAGTGGGGCGGAGATAGTGTTGAGGAGATCTACGAACGATGGACACAAGAAAAAACATCATCTTAACAGGTTTTATGGGTACTGGTAAATCCACTCTAGGTGAACAAATTGCTTCACAACTGGGAATGGATTTTGTTGACATGGATAAGTGGATTGAAAGAGAAAAAGGAAAAAGCATTAATGAGATATTTAATCAAGAAGGAGAACAAAGATTTAGGGAATATGAACATGAATTATGCAAACAATTAAGTGCAAAGCAACACACAGTTATTGCTACAGGAGGGGGAACTTTTCTAAATCCAAAGAATAAGGATTATTTAGAACAAAATGGAATTTGTTTTTGTTTGACATGTGAACCCGATGAATTGGTACAACGCTTGAAAGAGGATGAACAACGTCCTTTGCTTAAGGTTAATGATCCCCAAAAAAGGATTAGTGAATTGCTTCAACAGAGAAACGAAATTTATTCAGCTATCCAATGGCAAATCAATACAACAAACGAAAAGCCAAAGGAATTAGCTGAGAAAATAATCAGAATATACAATACCCACCAATTAGATGTATGCCATCCCATGGGGAAATACCCTATTTTTCTTGGTTATCAAGTCTTGTCGTTGATTGGTATTTTTCTTAAAGCCATCCGAGTTGACCCCAAAAACCGTGTGGTAATTCTTACAAATCATACGGTATCAAAGCTGTATGCTGAAACGTTGAAAGAAGGTTTATTGAAAGAAAAATATTCGTACGTATTCGTTGAGATTGAAGATGGAGAAAAGTCAAAAAATCTAGATACTGTAAAAAATATTTATCATGAATTAGTAAGAAATGGTATCAGCCGTTATGATCCAATCATTGCTTTGGGAGGGGGGGTGGTTGGAGATATAGCCGGTTTTGTTGCCGCTACATATTATCGAGGAGTTCCTTTTATTCAAATTCCAACCACATTATTAGCCATGGTTGATTCAAGTATTGGCGGCAAAACAGGAGTGGACTTAGAGGAAGGAAAAAATCTCATTGGAGCTTTTAAGCAGCCAGAAATGGTTTTGATAGATGCTTCAGTTTTATCATCTTTGCCATTGGAAGAATTAAAGTGTGGAATGGCAGAAGTTATTAAACATGCATTTCTTGCTGACCGAAATTTATTGGAAGAGCTTGAACAAAGAAAAGGTGATTATGGCAATTGGTATAATCCTGAAATTGCGATTCCTTGGTTAAAAAGGGCAATAACTGTGAAGAAGGATATTGTTCAACAGGACCCTTTTGAGCAAAACATCAGAGCTCGTTTAAACCTTGGCCACACAATTGGACATGCTGTTGAGGTAATGAGCAACTATACCATTAAACATGGTGAAGCAGTAAGCATCGGGTTAGTGGCAGAAACAAAAATAGCACAGGAATTAGGACTTACAGACAGAAATTTTGCAGAACGCATGGAAAAAATTTTATCTGATTGGCAATTGCCAATTAGAATACCACAGATGGATGTATGTGCATTATTAAAAGCGATAGAGGTGGACAAGAAAAAAAGAGCCAATCAAATTCGGTGGGTTTTACCTTGCAATGTGGAAAATATCATCCACAATCAACTTGTTGATCCATTAGTAGTTGAAAAAGTAGTCAAATCTCTCTCAATATAAAAGAGCTTTAACCTTTTTGAAAAGTTATGATATAATGCCACTGTTTATTTGATAAAGGGCGACACGTATTTTTTGTAATTTATAAGGGAACGGTTTCCACAACTGTTTTGGTTGTAAAATATTTTCTTGGAGGTGACATTTGGATACCGAAAATACCAACAAGCCATTATTAGAAGTAAAAGGGGTTTCGAAAGCTTTTCCAGGTGTTCAAGCATTAGATAATGTGGATTTTGAAGCTTATGGGGGTGAAGTAGTAGCTCTTCTTGGGGAAAATGGCGCTGGAAAGTCCACTCTCATGAAGATACTTTCAGGGGTGTATCAACCTGATAGTGGTGAAATTTGGTTGAATGGAAGTATTATTCACCCTCAGGATCCACATCAAGCTCAAGAACTAGGCATTTCAATTATTTATCAGGAGTTTAATCTTACTCCTAATCAATCGGCAACGACAAATATTTTTTTAGGCAGAGAAATCAAAAACAAAGGGATATGGGGCAAATTAGGATTTGTTGATTACAATCAACAGAAAAAGATTGCACGCGAATTATTAGATAAAGTTGGCTCGCATGTAAATGTTAATGACATTATCCGTAATCTGTCCGTAGCAGAACAACAAATGGTTGAAATAGCCAAAGCCCTGGCCGTTGATGCAAAAGTAGTTATTATGGACGAGCCTACTTCGGCGCTAGGCAAAGAAGAGACAGCCACGTTATTCCGCATTATTGAGAATTTAAAATCGCAAGGGTTGGCCGTAATCTTTATTACTCATCGTTTAGAAGAGGTTTTTGAAATTGCGGATCGAATCATCGTTTTTAGAGATGGGAAAAGAGTAGGTGGTTTAAGAATCAATGAAGCGACACCAGATAAGATCATTTCGATGATGGTAGGAAGAGATTTGGATCGAAGTGCGGTACGACAAACTCACTCCAGCCAAGAGGTAATCTTCGAAGTAAGAAACTTGACTCGCAAAGGCGTAATAGATAACGTGAGTTTTTCTTTAAAGAGGGGTGAAATATTAGGACTTGCAGGATTGGTTGGAGCAGGTAGAACGGAAACTGCACGTGCAATATTTGGAGCAGATCCTATGGATTACGGCGAAATTTACGTGGAAGGAAAGCTTGCCGAGATAAAATCGCCGGTAGATGCATTGAAATATGGGATTGCTTTAGTGCCAGAAAATCGCCAAACACAGGGATTGGTGCTGATTCATAGCGTTGAGCGTAATATTATGCTCCCAAATTTAAGTAATTTGGCGAATAAAGGATTTATAAAAGTACAGAAATCAAGACAAGTGGTCAATGAGTTTGTCAGCAAGTTAAATGTTCGCACTCCTAGTATTCAACAAAGGGTGATGAACTTGTCAGGAGGTAATCAGCAGAAAGTGGTTTTAGCTAAATGGCTTGCTTCAAACCCGAAGGTATTGATTTTAGATGAACCTACGAGAGGTATAGATGTTGGAGCTAAAGCTGAAGTGTATGCAATCATGAATGAGCTCGTCAAACAAGGCATTGGCATTATTATGATTTCATCTGAAATGCCAGAAATTCTCGCAATGAGTGATCGGATTTTAGTCATGTGCGAAGGAAAAGTCATGGGTATTCTTGATCGTGCTGAAGCGACTCAAGAAAAGATTATGACTTTAGCAAGCGGACACATTGTTCCTCAATCATAAGAAACATAGGGAAAGGTGAACTTATGTCGAACATAGAACAAAAATCTAAAGATTCAATTAATCTAACCTTGCGGCGACTATTATCTTTGCAAGAGTTTGGAGTAATTATCATTTTGATTGTCATGGCAGTATTTTTTAACTTTGTTACCAATAATAAATTTCTCACAGCAGACAATATTTTTTCTATGATGAGGGCTTTTTCATGGATAGCTGTTACGGGTTTTGGTGAATTATTGGTAATTATCACAGCAGGGATCGATCTATCGGTTGGTTCAACGATGGGTTTAGTAGGAATTATTACTGGCATGGCAATGGTTCAATCGAAACAAACCGTTGAGGTGGCAATTGCTGTAGGAATCCTTAGCAGTCTGCTTATCGGTGCAATTAATGGGATATTAGTAAGTAAAGGTAGGCTGCCAGCATTCATTGCAACTTTAGGTACTATGAGTATAGGACGCGGGCTTTGTTATGGTTTTACAAGCGGCCAACCAGTCCGTAATTTTCCTGCTGAATATATCATTTTAGGTAGAGCTGATGTACCTATACCTGGACTAGATCGAGGTGTTCCTTTACCAGTCGTGTTTATGATTATCTGTGCCATTATTATGGGGATTTTTCTTTCTCGAACAGTGTGGGGCTATAGAATTTATGCTTTGGGCGGCAATGAACAAGCTACAGCTTTATCAGGAGTAAATACTGGTTGGATAAAATTTTTGGTGTTTACGCTGTCTGGATTACTGGCAGGACTTGGGGGAATCATGATGACCGCGAGATTAGGAGTTGCTGATCCTAATGGAGCGTTAGGATATGAGTTGGATGTAATTGCAGCTGTATTTATTGGAGGTGCAAGTACATCTGGAGGATCCGGAACAATTTTAGGAGTATTAATCGGTGCAGCAATCATGCAAATTCTGAGAACAGGCTTAGTTATGGTAGGTTTTCCTGCTTATTGGCAATCAGCCGCTATAGGATTGGTAATCATTTTAGCTTTGTTAATTGATCAACTGCGCAAACAACGGCAGCATTAATTCAAATTTTTTAAAGTATGCGCAATGATGATAAATAATTATGATGTTGCTGTTGCGGGGCATATTTGTTTGGATATCATTCCAGATCTATCCGCTTTTCCCCAGAAAGACTTCGGGACAGTTTTCAGGCCTGGATTTCTATTGACAATTGGTCCAGCAAAAATTGCATTAGGAGGACCTGTAGCAAATACTGGATTAGCTTTGCATATTTTAGGTATTAAAACGCGGCTAATGGGTAAAGTTGGGGATGATTTATTTGGACATGCTGTACTTGATATAATGGAATCATATCAAAAAGACATGTCATCAGCAATGAAAGTGGATAAAACGATTCCGACTTCATATACTTTCGTTATCAATCCTCCAAATGTTGACCGTTTTTTTATGCATTGTCCTGGAGCAAATGACACCTTTGATGTAGATGATATCCGCTATGATTTATTAGCAGGAACAAAGTTATTTCATTTTGGATATCCGCCAGCGATGAAAAAAATGTACGAAGATGAAGGGGAAAGACTGAAAGAGATTTATCAGCGGGCGAAGAGCATTTCTGAAATAACTTCTATGGATACATCATTACCAGACCCTCAGTCGGCTAGTGGTAAAGCAGATTGGGTTTTAATTTTTAGAAAAACCTTGCCTTATGTAGATGTCTTTTTGCCAAGTATCGAAGAATTATTATTTATGATAAAAAGAGATGTATATGACGAATTGATGGCAAAAGCTAATGCCGGCGACATTCTGCCTTATATTAAACCTGAACTGCTATTGTCATTAGCTGAACAACTCCATGATTGGGGTGCTAAGATTATAGTCATTAAATTAGGGTATCGCGGTTTGTTTATCCATACTGCAAGCAAAGAAATGATGTCAGGTATTTGCACTTCACTTCACACTGATGATGGGGTATGGTCAAAGAAAGGAATTTGGGCACCAATCTTTAAGGTGAATGTAGTTGGGACAACCGGCTCTGGTGATTCAACCATTGCAGGATTTTTAAGTGCACTATTGAGGGGATTTTCACCTGAAGACGCCGCAGTTGCAGCAACTGCAGTGGGAGCCTGCAATGTGGAAGCGGCTGATAGTCTAAGCGGATTGCGTTCATGGGAAGAAACAATGGAACGGATCAATCGAGGGTGGGATCGTGTTCCTCTCACATTGGAGTCAAAAAATTGGCTCTATGATGAGAAAAGATGTATTTGGGTAAAGAATTAATTCCTATGATTTTTCAGTAGGGAGGGGTTTAATAAGTGAATTCTACAGAGAGGTTGATTAAAAGACTTAAAGGTGAAGCGGTGGACCGACCACCCAATTTTGATATTTTCATGACATATGCTGCTCATTATATCAAGCAACCCTTATCAAAATATTATCAGGATTATCGGGTATTATGTGACGCGAATTATGCAGTGTTGGAAGCTTTTGATCTCGATATTGTCCAAGCAATTTCAGATCCCTATAGAGAAGCTGCAGATTTTGGTTTAGAAGTAGAATTTCCGTTTGATGATTTGCCTCAATCCAAAAAACCTCTCATTGTAGAGTTAGAGGATATTAATAAACTGAAGAAAAGATCGAACTTAATAGGAAAAAGAATGGCTGATCGAATTTCAGCGGTTCGCGCTTTTAAAGACAGGTTGGGGAATGAAGTACCCAACATGGGATGGGTTGAAGGCGCTTTAGCTGAAGCAGCAGATATTCGCGGTGTATCTAGGGTACTTATGGATTTATATGATAATCCAGAGTGGTTGACAGAACTATTGGAGATCATTGTCGAAACTGAGATAGCATTTGCAAAAGCGCAGGTAGAAGCCGGAGCTTCAATCATTGGACTAGGCGATGCTATTGCTTCTCAAATATCACCAAAAATGTATCGAAAGTTTGCTTTACCTTATGAAAAACGTATTTTTGATGTGGTGCATGAAATGGGGGCTTTTGCTAGACTTCATATATGCGGCAATACAACACAAATCCTTCATGATATGGTTGAAAGCGGCGCTGATATAATTGACCTTGATTGGATGGTTGATTTCCAATTAGCCGCTGATGTTTTTGGAGATAAAGTGGCAGCTTGTGGAAATTTTGATCCAGTTGCAGTGATGCTTCAAGGTACTCCTGAGGAGGTATATCAAGCAACTATTCGTTGCCTTAAAGCTAACCCCAAACGCACCATAAGCGCAGCGGGATGTGAAATTCCTGACAAGACACCAAAAGAGAATCTTTTGGCTCAAGCAAAAGCAATTAGAGATTTTACTGGATAGTAAGGATAGGATATAAACATATAGAAATATGGAGGCATCTATGAGGTACTTATTGGGAATGGATGTATCTACAACAGGAGTTAAAGCTTTAATAATTGACGAGAATGGCAAGGTTGTTTCTTCTGCCACAACAGAATTACCACTATTCACCCCAAAACCCTTATGGAGTGAACAAAACCCAGCGGATTGGTGGAATGGTGCAGTGAATAGTATTAAGCAAGCATTAGAAAAAGCAAATATAAAAGGGGAGCAAGTTCTTGGAATTGGTCTGACAGGTCAAATGCATGGCTTGACATTATTGGATGAAAAAGGAGAAGTGTTAAGACCAGCGATTTTGTGGAATGATCAAAGGACTGGTCCTCAATGCGATGAAATACGGAAGAGACTTGGCAAGAAACACCTTATTGAACTGACAGGCAATGATGCATTAGCTGGTTTTACAGCACCGAAAATATTGTGGGTGCAACAAAATGAACCTGAGGTTTATAAAAAAGCAGCTCATGTACTGCTGCCTAAGGATTATGTCCGCTATAAGTTATCCGGCGCCTTTGCGGTAGATAAGGCGGATGGAGCAGGCATGCTGTTAATGGATATTAAAAAGAGAGATTGGTCAAATGAAGTATTAAAATCCCTTGAAATACCGGCTGAATGGCTGCCAAAAAGCTACGAAGGACCTGAAATTACATCCTATATCAATAAAGAAGCTGCTGAAAAGACTGGTTTAAAAGAGGGAACTCCAATCATTGCAGGTGGGGGTGATCAAGCAGCGCAGGCAGTTGGTGTAGGAGCCGTTGTTTCAGGCGTGGTTGCGCTAACTTTGGGTACATCCGGCGTGGTTTTTGCCAGTACCGACGAACCTTTTGTAGAACCGGATGGCCGGCTGCATGCTTTTTGTCATTCTGTACCAGGCAAGTGGCATTTAATGGGAGTGATGCTTTCTGCAGCAGGCAGTTTGCGGTGGTTAAGAGATACCCTATTTGCAGAAAAAGACTATGATACCTTATTATCTCCATTAGAAAGTATTCCACCTGGATCTGAAGGGTTGATTTTCCTTCCATACTTGACTGGGGAAAGAACACCCCATCCTGATCCATTGGCAAGGGGAGCCTTTGTTGGATTGACTATTCGTCATCAAAGTGCACACATTATTCGTTCTGTATTAGAAGGCGTTGCCTTTGGACTAAGAGACAGCTTTGAGTTAATGAAATCGGCTGGGTTAATGAAGATTGAACAAGTAAGGGTATCTGGAGGGGGAGCCAAAAGTCTCTTATGGCGCCAAATTTTAGCGGATGTATTCAAAACAGAGCTGGTTACCGTAAACACTACAGAAGGTGCGGCTTACGGTGCAGCGCTGTTAGCTGGAGTAGGCATTGGATTCTGGAAAGATGTGCAGGCTGCCTGCGATGCTTGCATACAACTTACTGGAAAGACATCTCCACAAGAGGCTGTTTCAGAAAAATATGAAAAAATATATCAAATCTACCGCAGCTTATATCCAGCTTTGAAAGAGATAAACCATGAATTGCAAAGTGTTTAGGTAGTAAACATTTTGTCATTTCTTTCCATTTAGATAAGACCCTGCCTAATAAATCATTAGGCAGGGTCTTCGTTCAAAAATGAATTGTAGTCGTAAGATTTAGTATAAAGGCTCTATGTTTGCAAGAGTACCGGGATAAAGTGGCATAATTTTGGGTTGATTTACCGGCCAGCCTGTGAAGCGATCGGTACGAATGG
>DAOUFY010000166.1:0-19139 GCA_034429745.1 Anaerolineales bacterium | reverse complement strand
TCTGCTATTGTGGCTGTTGCTTTTCTTTTGGGGTTGGAGTATATTGAAGTCATCGAAAGTAGATGATTTTTTCAACTGAGATTAAATTCTTGCGAATAAGTGTTTGCACGTGGAAAATTAGGAGACATGAGACCTTCGGAAATGGAATTAGAGGTGAAGTTCTGGGTGCCGAACTTCACAGAGATAGAAAACAAGCTGAAGCATTTATCAGCTCGATTAGTGCAGCCCCGAACCTATGAAAAAAACCTGCGCCTTGACACTCATGATAGGAAACTGACAACGCAGCATGAAGTACTGCGCTTAAGATGGGATACAGCTGCCCGCTGCACCTATAAAGGAAAGAGTGTACAAGAACAGGGGATTCAGAAGAGGGTAGAAATTGAGTTTGAAGTAAGCAATTTTGATGCAGCTCTTCACTTGTTCCAAGCTCTGGGTTACGAAACAGTTATGATTTATGAAAAGTATCGAACGACATATCAATATAATAGCATTACAATAACACTTGATGAAATGCCGTTTGGTAATTTTATCGAAATCGAAGGAGAAAGCGGTGAAACCATTCAGCAATGCAGTGAACTTTTAGGCTTGGATTGGGAGCGGCGAATATTATTCAGCTATGCAGAAATATTTGAAAGAATAAAAAAGCAATATCAGCTTTCTTTTCGTGATTTAACCTTTGAAAACTTTAACTCACTTGTTATTCCTTTTTCTATTCAAGGAATCCTACAGTAAGTAATATGCCTTCTGCGGAAATTATAACTATAGGAACTGAAATTTTACTTGGAGAAATCATTGATACAAACGCGGCTGCAATTGCCAGCACCTTACGCTTGGAAGGCATAGATGTTTACCGCAAAACAAGCGTCGGCGATAATGTGCAGCGTATAGCTCAAATAATTCAGGAAGCATTGCAGCGATGCGATATTGTAATAACAACAGGGGGATTAGGTCCCACCATTGACGATCCGACACGGGATGCGGTTGCTTTGGCTTTAGGCCGAAGTGTTGAATACCATGCTGAATTATGGGAACAAATTCAGGAACGTTTTCGGCGCTACAACCGAACTCCAACGGAAAATAATCGCAGGCAGGCATATTTACCACAAGGAGCTATATATATTGAGAATGCTGTTGGTACAGCACCTTGTTTTGCAGTTGACGTAGAAGGAAAGATGATCATTGCTTTGCCGGGTGTGCCAAGTGAAATGGAGTATGTGCTTCAACATGAAGTAATGCCCCTTTTGCGTAGGAAATATCCTGCCGCTTCAGTGCTGAAAATGCGAGTGCTGCATGCTTTGGCTGCTGGAGAATCCCAATTGGACGCACTCATTGGGGAATTTGAGAAATGGTCTAATCCTACGGTTGGTTTGGCAGCTCATTCGGGGCAGGTTGATGTTCGCATTTGTGCGAAAGCTGACACCCAAGAGGAAGCTGAAAAGCTTATCGAGCCACTTGAAAAGGCTATTTTAGAACGTATGGGGCAATGGGTGTATGGTAAAGATGAAGATACTCTTGAGGGAATACTCCGTGAACAATTAAGATCAACAAAAATGAGCTGTGTTGTTTTGGAATATGGCATGGGTGGTGTATTGGTAAGTAAGTGTTTGCCTCCCAAGTTGGGTGCAGTAGCAAAAGAGACAAACAATAAAGTTGGTTTTTTAAGCGGAGAGGTTAATCATGACCTAGCAAGCCAAGAAGAGTTGGTAGAAAAAGTCAAAGCTTATCGCAACCTTAAAAATGCAGATATTGGATTAGGAGCCTCACTTATTCCGGATGAAAACAGAATACTAGCTAATTTGGTGCTGATCACGCCATCGGGAGAAAAAATTTCACAGCGTTCTTATGGGGGTCCACCGAAAAATGCTCCTCTTTGGGCTGCTCATCAATCGCTTTATTTATTGTGGCAGTTTTTGAAGGGCAAATAGGTTTTGCAGGATCGGTGTATTTTCAAGAGTTGGGTATGTTATAATGAAGGTAAATTGAGAAAGCATTTTATTTTACAGATGAAGGTGAATTGAACTTTTGCTAATCTTTGGGTGTTTTCTCCCCAAAAAAGATGGTTAGTAAAAGAATAAGGAGAATGATGCAACCACGGTGGCGGAAAATTTGGGCTGATTTTTGGGGAAACAAAACACGAACGATTTTGGTTATTATGTCTATTGCTGTTGGTGTTTTTGCAGTAGGTTTTGTATCAAGTTCATATGCGATATTGCAGAAAGATATGGATAGTGAATTTAAAAAAGCCAATAGCAGTGAAGCCACTATCTATTGTGCTCCATTTAAAGAGGAATTATTAAATACTTTGCGCCAAGTGCCGGGTGTGCTTATGGTGGAAGGAAGATCAAGTATAACTGTCCGCACTCAGGTGGAGCCTGGTAAAAAAGCTGTAATGTATATCTTGTCAATTCCTCCTGTTTCAAACGAACAGTGGTCAAAAATGACGTTGGAGGAAAGAAGACTGGCAAAACGAAACCCTCAGGGAGCGACCATTAATCAATTATATCCTGATGGTGAAGGGGCTATACCGCCTTTAGAAGACAACGAAATATTGCTTGAAAGAACTACTGCAGCACCTTTACACCTTAAGAAGGGAGATAAAATTACCATTGAATTAGAAAGTGGACGCAAACGCGAGATGCGGGTGGCAGGGATTGTTTATGATATTAATTCGCCGCCTTATGTGTTCACCAATTGGTTAAGCGGATATGTTAACCCTGACACGATGGAATGGCTGGAAGGAAGCCGCGACTTTAACTCGGTGCTACTAAAGGTGAAAGAAAATAATACCGATGAAGAGCATGTAAAGTCTGTAGCGGCTTTGGTTGCGGATAAAATTGAAAAAAGTGGCCATGAGGTTTATTTTACTTTTGTGTTAAAACCGGGGCGACATTGGGGTTCCGATATTACCCAAGCTTTATTAATGGTGATGAGCATATTGGGTTTTTTGTCGGTTTTATTAAGCGGATTTTTAGTACTGAATACTATATCTGCCTTGCTGACACAGCAGGTACGGCAGATTGGTATTATGAAAGCAGTTGGAGCACGCCGATTACAGCTTATCGGCATGTATTTCATCATGGTGTGTATTTTTGGTTTGGTTGCTTTGCTGCTGGCTGGATTTCCAGGCCTTGTTGCAGGCTATTATGCCTCGCATTTTATAGCAGGGTTTTTAAATTTCAACATAAGTTCTTTTCATATACCACGCGAGACATTGATTTTAGTTCTTTTTGTTGCCTTAGGTGCACCTTTATTGGCAGCTGTAATTCCTGTCATTAATGGTACAAGAGTAACTATTCGCGAAGCTATTAGCGAATATGGTCTTGGAAAAGGAAAATTTGGGAAGAGCCTTATTGATCAAGGGATAGAGAAAGTTCAATTTCTCTCCCGTCCTGTACTCATATCTTTACGCAATACATTTCGGCGGAAAAGCAGGCTCATCTTGACTCTTTTTACTTTAACTTTGGGGGGTGGTATTTTCATTGCCGTGTTCAATACACAAGCGGCCATCAGCGGAGCAATCCAAGAAACGATGGGTTACTTTTTATCAGATGTGAGTGTATCTCTAAATCGCACCTATCGTATGCAATATCTTGAACAAATGGTGTTTCAAATTCCTCAAGTTAAAAAAATCGAAGGTTGGGGCTACGTTAGTGCGGAATTTTTATCTCGTGACGAAAAGACCTCCCATAAGGTGGATATCATGGCGCCTCCGGGCAATGCCACCCTTGTTCAACCAGTAGTTGTTAAAGGACGATGGTTGCTGCCTGAGGATGAAAATGCTTTAGTGATTGGTAATGCATTAGTGAAGCTGCGTCCGGATTTGAAAGTAGGTGATGAAGTAACATTGAAAATAAACCGGCGTAAATATCCATTTGTGATTATTGGGATATTTCGGATGGCAGGAATGACGATCAACCCCTATGTATATGCAAACTATGATTATCTAAGTCGGATTACGCATCAGCCGGATCAATATGCCAACTTGCGTATTGTTACTGAACCGCATGATGCCGGCACTCAAGAAAAAGTGGTTAAGGAACTAGAGGCAATGTTTGATAAAGAAGGTATTCGCGTTCAAGAATTATCAACTCGAGCGCAAATCGAGGCTTCTAATCAAAATTCAGTATTGGTTATTATTTTATTTCTGCTCATCATGGCAATGCTCATTGCTGTTGTAGGTGGATTAGGTTTAATGGGTACAATGAGCATGAATGTCATCGAGCGTACAAGAGAAATTGGTGTCATGCGAGCGGTAGGAGCAAATGATAGTACTGTACTTACAATAGTAATCGTAGAAGGTATTATCATTGGAGTGATCAGTTGGTTTTTAGGAAGTTTGTTGGCAACACCCATTACCCATATGTTGAACAATACTTTGGGTGAGTCTTTAACAAGCAGCTCTTTGGAATTTGTTTTCAATCCTGTTGGTTATATTTTGTGGTTATTCATTGTTTTAGGAATATCGGCAGCTGCGAGTGCTATGCCGGCTCGCAATGCCTCTCGTCTAACCATCCGCGAAGTTCTAGCTTATGAGTAATATAAGGAGGAAAAATGGCAGTTAATGCAGAGTTATTGTTAACAAATGCAATTGTTCTGACGATGGATGATCAATATCATCTTTATGAACCCGGCGCGGTGGCTGTTCGTGAAGACTCGATTATTGCTGTAGGAACACAATCTGAGCTGGAAAAAACAATCCAAGCAAAGGAAGTATTGGATTGCGGTGGTAAAGTGTTAATGCCAGGCTTGATTAATGCGCATACGCATATTTCAATGAACTTGCTGCGCGGCTTGGCTGATGATTTGAGATTAGATGTCTGGTTGATGGGCTATATGATGCCTGTCGAACGAGAGTTTGTATCTCCCGATTTTGTCTATCTGGGTGCTTTGCTGGCAGCTGCTGAGTTGATCCGAAATGGGATAACATGTTTTAACGATATGTATTATTTTGAGGATCAGGTGGCAAAAGCTGCGGCAGAAGCAGGCTTGCGGGGAATTTGTGGGCAAACAACTCTGAAATTCCCATCACCGGATGCAAGTTCTTACGAGGAATCACTTCAATATGCGCGCGAATTTATTCAGAGATGGAAGGGACACCCTTTGATTGTTCCTGCTATTTCACCCCATGCGCCATATACTTGTACTGAAGAAATCTATCGTTTAGCAACTGATTTAGCAAAAGAATTTGATGTTCCGTTGCATACTCATATTGCAGAAACAGCAAGTGAAGTTGAGAGCATGCGAAAAGAAATGGGTATGCCGCAGGTTCCATATCTCAAGAAGCAAAATATTTTTGAATCGAAAGTCATTACAGCACATTGTGTTCATATTGATGAAGGCGAAATGCATACCCTAGCGCATTACAATGTTGGTGTCGCTCATAATCCTTCTTCGAACTTGAAGTTGTCATCGGGTATCGCACCAATACAACGCATGTTGGAGATAGGGTTAAATGTGGGTATTGGAACTGATGGCGTAGCGTCGAACAATGATTTGGATATGTTTGAAGAAATGCGCCTAGCTTCGTTTATAGCTAAAGTTTCAACCGGCAATCCGACGGCTTTGCCGGCGCGTACCGTCATTGATATGGTAACCAAGATGGGAGCAAAAGCGCTACATATTAATCATTTGACAGGTTCTCTTGAGGCTGGCAAGCGGGCAGATATTATTCTGGTGGATATAAACAATATCCATAACATGCCGCGTTTTAGGCGCGATGAGCAAAGTATATATGCCCAGTTGGTTTATGCAGCCCATTCAACCGATGTAACTGACGTAATGGTTAATGGGCGTTGGTTAATGCGCTCCAAGCAATTGCTCACCCTTAATGAGTCTGAGTTGCTGAATCAAGCCCAAGATTATGCTAAGCGGATTGATGCCTTCCTAATTGAAAGAGAAAAATCTGTGTTGTCGAAGCTTATTGCTATTGAAGGAGTTAAAGAAGAAGAAAGTTTTGAGATCCAATCAAAGGTTCGCGTCAAAGATCCGCAGGTGATCCTCGAGGGAATTAAGAAGCCTGGGATTGAAGTGCTCGTGCATCGGCGATATCATCAGTATGATACTTATTTTTACTTTGTTGATCAGGAACAAGGTATTCTACGGTATCGAGAAGACGAAATTGTCGAATTAAGCGGTAAAGAGATATCCAAAGAAATGCCGGTGCAAGTCCGCTACCGTCTGACCTTGCTAGGAGATACGGCAGAGGGACAATTGGGGAGTGATGTGCTGTTGTTTCGCAGTCGTTATATGGCACCTGCTACTCATAGTCTGCGGTTTTATCGAGAATACTTCTCCCCCAGTGGTGAAAAATCGGTGGAGAAAGAACGCGAACGCTGGCGAGTGCTTTTTAAAGGCACTGAGTTTTACATCAATCTTGACCACTTAATCCAGCCGGATTTGGGGTACTTCCTAGAAGTAAAATCGCGTACGTGGAGCAGGCGAGATGCTGAAAATAAAGCTGAATTAGCAACGGAATTGATAAAATATATTCTTGATAGTGATATAGAAGAAACAATGGTCAAGGACTATTTTGAACTAGTTCAAGGTTAAAT
This sequence comes from Anaerolineales bacterium, assembly GCA_034429745.1. Lineage (GTDB taxonomy): Bacteria > Chloroflexota > Anaerolineae > Anaerolineales > DRKV01 > JBAXBF01. The sequence goes on along the minus strand of DAOUFY010000166.1, from coordinate 12,588 downwards.
ATATATTTTAGAGGTTCAGTAAATTGAAACTCAAGTGGATTGTACTGATTTTTAGCTTGTGTTGGTGCTGTTTGTTGAATGGAAAAGGTGTAAAAGCCAATGATGTAAATCAACAACCTTCTCCAAATATTCCAACAGTTACTGGCACCCCTTCCGGACCAATAGGCAAAGCAGTACTTGATCAAGATGAAATAAATGTACGCTCAGGGCCGGGTACTGATGTATTTCCTCGTATTGGGGTATTAGTTCCCGGCCAAGAAGTGCCAGTTCTTGGTCGTTCGAAAGGCGGCGATTGGCTGCAGATCTACTATGCAGGTGTGCCGGGCAATGTAGGGTGGGTATATCATGCTTATATCGTTTTGCCCCAAGGTGTAAATTTGCCTATTGTTGAACCACCCTCTACACCAACACCTCGAGTTACGCCTACTATTGATGCTACTCTTGCAGCACAATTCATCGTTGATTTGCCGCCTACCCGATTGCCAACCTTTACACCACCCGGCAAATTAATCATACCTACTTTTGAACCTGAACCTGATGTTGGAGGAGTGGCAAGTGTTCCCATGGGATTGCCTATTGCTATTCTCCTTATACTCGGTGTGTTAGGTGGGCTTTTTTCATGGATTAGAGGTGGGTAAAAAACATAAAGAGTAGAAAAATGACTGCGGAAGAATTGCAACAAAAACTAACAGACCTGCCTGTAAAAAAGATATATTATTTTGAGGAAATCGGTTCAACCAATGACTTTGCTTTACATCTTCTTTCTGAGGATGAGGGCTGCGAAGATGGCACCTTAGTGATAGCCGATGCTCAAACGTCTGGCCGAGGAAGGTTTGATCGCAAATGGTTCACACATCCAAATTCCAGTTTAGCTTTTACTTTGGTTATGCTCCCCTCAGCTGAAGAGGCGCAAAAAAATGCATTATTTGCACCTTTGGGTGCATTAGCAGTAAGCTTATCGCTAGAAGATTTAGGATTAAAACCAAAAATAAAATGGCCCAACGACGTACTCCTCGAGGAATGCAAAACATGTGGGGTATTAGCCGAGTCTTTTTGGTTGGGAGATCAATTAAAGGGCATAGCGTTAGGTATTGGTGTAAATATTGGAATGGATTCAATCCCCAAGTCAGAAAATTTGCTTTTCCCAGCCACCTGTGTTGAAGCACACTATCATAAACCGCTGGAGCGGTTAGACTTATTGAAAGATATACTCAAATATATCTTCCGCTGGCGTGGTGAATTAACTAATGACAGTTTTATTAGAGCCTGGGAAGAACGCCTGGCTTTTAAGGGGAAAGCCGTTATGCTTCAGTCACGAGACAATGAAGAACCCATTAAAGGCAAAATGTTAGGGGTTACCTCTGAGGGGTTCTTGAGATTAGAAACTGAACCGTTTGGCTCTGAAATAAGTGTGATGATTGGGGATTTAAAGCTGCGTCCACTTGGGGAATGATGTCTGAGATTGGAGGTAGATAACCATGCAGGATATTGTTAATGAGTTAAAAGATTGGGTGCTACAAGGTGAAGAGATCGCATTGGCTACTGTAATTAGCACTTGGGGCTCGTCTCCTCGCCCTGTTGGTGCAAAAATGGGAGTAAATGCTAAGGGGGGCATTGTAGGTTCAGTCAGTGCCGGATGTGTTGAAGGGGCAGTTATTGAAGTGTGTCAGGAGATTCTTCGCAATGGGGGAACACGTCTGCTTCACTATGGAGTATCTGATGATACTGCTTTTGATGTTGGCTTAATGTGCGGAGGCAAAATTGAAATCTTTGTGCGAAAACTAAACAATGAGATTTTTTCTCATTGGCAGAAAAGAATTGAAGAAGATAAACCATCTGCAGTAGTAACCATTTTGGGCGGGAAAGAAGAATATGTCGGAAAAGAAGGTATCTTCTCTGAAGAGGGTAATTACTTAGCCGGTGATTTGCCTATTCATGCTATTTCTCAAGCTAAAAAATATGCTTTGGAAGGGATAAGCAAAGCAAAACCAATGCGTTTTGAAGCTGTTGAATTAGAAAACGCAGATGTTTTTGTGGATGTAACCATGCCTAGACCACAACTCATTATCGTTGGCGGGGTACACATTTCTATCCCCTTGGTTACCATGGCTAAACTTATGGGATATTACACTGTGATTGTTGATCCGCGCAAGGCTTTCTGCAATGAGGAGCGGTTTCCTCATGCGGATAAGCTGATACCGAAGTTTGCAAAACAGGCTTTTGAAGAAGTGCCCATTACAACCTCTTCTGCTATTGCGGTGTTGACTCATGATCCCAAGATAGATGATGATGCTTTAATTTGTGCGTTAAATAGTCCGGCTTTTTATATCGGCGGGCTTGGAAGCAAACGCACCCAAGCCTTACGGCGTGAAAGATTGATGAAAGCCGGCTTTACTGAAGAACAGCTTCAGCGAATAAAAGGACCAATAGGGATAGATATTCTTGCTCGTACACCTGAGGAAATTGCTTTGTCTATTATGGCAGAGATAGTATTGGTAAGAAATCAACAATAAATTAGCACATTAATCGTAAAGGAGTTCGTTAAGCTATGGAAGTAAAAAAGTCAAGATTTGCATGTTTTTTCGGGAACAGAGGTTTTTTCCCTGCTTCCCTTATAGCTCAGGCGCGGGAAGAAATTCCGCGTTTATTGCGTTCTTGGGGACATGAAGTTTTAGTAATGCCGGAAAGTGAAACCCGTTATGGTGCAGTCGAAACACTCCAAGAAGGGCAGCGCTACGCAAACTTTCTGCGCGAGAATTACGGGAAGTTTGATGGTGTTATCTTAAGCTTGCCTAATTTTGGGGATGAATATGGGGCTGTAACCGCATTAAAAGATGCCAATGTACCTATCTTCATTCAAGCCTACCCGGATGAATTGGATAAAATGTCGCCAAGTTTGCGCAGGGACTCGTTTTGCGGGAAAATATCTATTATGGATGTGTTTCAGCAATATCGAGTGAAATTTACTGCTTTGAAACCGCATACAGTTGATCCAAACAGCGTTCGGTTTAAGCAAAACATTGATTATTTTGATCGCGTTTGCCGTGTGGTTAAAGGCATGAAGGGTATGGTAGTTGGAGCATTAGGCGCACGGACAACACCTTTCAAGACAGTGCGCATTGATGAAGTAGCTTTGCAGCGCCATGGCATCACCGTAGAAACTTTGGATATGTCCGAGATAATTGCTCGGGTAAAATCTGCCTCATCTGAAAGTGATGCATACAAAGCGAAAGCAAATTTCCTAAAGGGTTATGCTTCATGGCAAGGAGTACCCGATAATGCTTTTGATACCTTAGTGAAGCTGGGTGTGGTTCTTGATGAAATCATAGAAGCATACCAAATGGATGCCATATCCATTCGGTGTTGGACTGAACTTCAAACGCAATTAGGCATATCACCATGTGTTTTATTGGGTGAATTGAACAATCGAATGGTATCCTCGGCCTGTGAGGTTGATATTGGCAATGCAGTGGCAATGCGTGCACTTGCCCTTGCTTCTGGAAAATCACCTGCCTTGTTGGATTGGAATAACAATTATGCTGATGACGATGACAAATGCATTCTTTTCCATTGCGGTCCGGTACCTCGCAGCTTAATGGCTGACGAAGGGAAGGTAATTGATCATCTGATTCTCCAAAACGGTGTAGGAGAAGGGTGCGGTTTCGGCTGTCATGTTGGCAGAATAAAGCCAATGAACTTTACTTACGGTAGTTTGCTTACAAATGATGGGAGAGTCTCCATGTATTTAGGCCAAGGTCGCATTACAGAGGATAAGATACCAAGCGACTTCTTTGGCTGTGCTGGTGTAGCTTATATTGAGGGGTTGCAAGACTTGCTGATTCATATTGGACGCAAAGGCTACCGCCATCATGTAAGTATTACAGAGGATTGGGTGAAAGAGCCACTTGCTGAGGCTTTAGGATATTACTTGAACTACAATATTGAATTATTCTAAACAAAGACGAGGAGACATCAATGCTAACATCATCTGAGTTAATGAAAAATGCCTGTCGTGAAAAACTGGTCATACCAGCATTTAATGTGCCTTATTTGCCTATGGTCGAGCCGGTAATTAAGGCAACTGTAGATGAAGATGCGTTTGCTTTTATAGCAACAGCCCGCCCAGAGTGGATAAAGTTTGAAGCCAAAGGGCCTGTAGAGGTGTATAACGAGTATCAACGTTGGGCAGTACCAACGCATGTGCGCATTCATCTTGACCATGTGCCAGTCATTGATGAGGATGGCAATCAAGTTGATTATGAAAAAATCATCCAACTTGCATTGGATACGGGGTATCCATCAGTGATGGTTGATGGTTCGCGTCTGCCGTTGGAGGAGAATATCGCGGCAACCCGGCGTATTGTGGATTTGGCGCATAAATATGATGCTGCGTGTGAAGCTGAACTAGGAGCTGTCATGGGGCATGAGGCCGGTCCATTGCCTCCTTATGACGAGATTTTCAGTTCTGGCAAGGGATTTACAGATGTTGAAGAATGCCGTAGATATGTCAAAGAGACACAATGCGATTGGCTTTCTGTTGCCATTGGCAATATTCATGGGGCAATTTCTGGAGCCTTGAAAGATGAAAAGAAAGTTGAGGCGCGTTTAAATATCGAGCATCTTAGCAATTTGCGCAAGGCTGCCGGAAACATCCCTTTAGTTTTGCATGGCGGTTCCGGCGTAAAGCGTGAGTATATGCTTAAAGCTATTCAAAACGGAATCTGCAAAATTAATATTGGCGCGGAAATACGCCAAACTTATGAAGCCGCTCTTCGTGAAAAGCACGATGTGTCAGAAGCTCAGCTTGCTGTGTATCAACGTACACGCTGGCTGTTGCGAGATTACTTTGAATTATCTGGAACGCGCCGAAAAGTAAATCCCGCTTGAACCTTTCTCACAGCCATACAATAACGCAGGGTTAAGACCTGCACTTCCTTCAGTATGGCTGTGAGGTATGTTCTATGGAGAAATTAAGATGAGTCTGTTAGGCTTAGATGTTGGAACTACTGGTTGTAAAGCAGCGTTATTTTCTCTGGATGGAGAAATGCTGGCTTTAGCTTATCGAGAATATGATGTGCTTCGTCTGAAGCCTGAATGGGCTGAATTAGATGTACAGGATGTATGGCGAAAAGTACAGGAGATTATTCGCGAGGTTGCACCATATACAAAGCGAGATCCTTTGCAAGCTTTGGCGGTCTCTTCAATGGGTGAAGCCGTCGTACCCATCTCAAAGGACGGAAAAATTCTTGCCAATTCACTATTGAACTTTGATGCTCGCGGCATGGAATATTTACCTCGCCTTAGAGAACAATTGGATGATATAACCCTGTACACGATCAATGGCAATCCTTTAGGCAATCACTACAGTCTGACAAAATTGATGTGGCTTAAGGAAAATCAGCCCGATCTCTACAAACAAACCGATAAGTTTTTGCATTGGTCCGGGTTTATCAGCACGATGCTTGGTGCTGAACCCAGAGTGGACTATTCGCTGGCAAATCGCACTTTATTATTTGACGTTGACAACATGGGGTGGTCCAAGAAGCTGTTAGAATGGTCGGGTGTGGATGAAGATAAACTGCCGCTAACAGTACCTTCTGGGGTTGTGATTGGCGAGGTACGCTCCAGTTTGGCTAAAGAACTTGGTTTGGCAGGAGGTTCTATAGCGATTGTTAGCGGTGCACATGATCAGTGTGCTAATGGAATAGGCTGCGGTGTAACTCAAGAAGGGCAAGCCATGTTAGGAATGGGCACCTATTTTAATGCTATGCCTGTTTTTCGACAACGGCAACCGGCAGATAAGATGATAAAGTATGGCATAAATACCGAACATCATGCTGCTCCCGGCTTGTATGTCAGCTTTTTGTATAATCATGGCGGTTCAATGGTTAAATGGTATCGCGATACCTTTGCTATCTGTGAACATAATACAGCACTTAAAGAAAATCGCAGCATTTATTCGGATCTGATTGCTGAAATTCCCTCCCATCCTAGCCGGGTAATGGTGCTGCCTCACTTTGAGCAAACAGGACCGCCGCGATTCATTGCTGATTCAAGCGGTGTAATCGCTGGTCTTAAACTCAGTACAAAACGCGGGGAAATCCTTAAAGGGATTATGGAAAGTGCTTTATTTTATATCCGCGAATGTTTGCAGCCGTTGGTTGAGTTAGGCGTTCAGATTGATAGCTTTCGTGTAGTTGGCGGAGGCAGCAAATCGGATAGTTGGGTGCAAATGGCAGCGGATATTTTAGGTAAGCCGTTTATAAGACCCAAAACAACAGAAGCCGGTGCTCTTGGAGCAGCCATTATGGCTGGAAGTGGAGTGGGTATATTTAAATCCATGCAGGCAGGCTGCGAAGCGATGATTAGGCTGGATAAAAGCTTTGTTCCAGATGAAAAACAACAAGCTTTATACACAAAACGATTTGAAAAATATTGTGAGTTATATCCTTTATTAGAAAGTTACTTAAGAGAATTAAACGAGAGTGAAATTGCCTAATCATTGGATGGGAGCCGCAGGTATTGCGTTTGCGGCTCTCATCCTTATTGCTTGGTTTTGGTTAACGCCTTCTGGATTAATGGGTAAAGCAGATGCCATTGGTTATGCTGTATGTCATCAAATAGGTTCCCATTCATTTTTTATTAAAGAAGGATTGCAAATGCCTATGTGCGCGCGCTGCAGCGGCATGTATATTGCTGCAATGATCACGCTAGGATATTTATTTGCCTTTCATAACAAAAAAGCTGGTTATCCCCCAAAAAGTATAATGATTATCTTAGCATTATTTGTGATTCTATGGCTAGTAGATGGCATTAATTCATTTTTGCATCTCTTTCCATTTTGGAAATTTCTTTATGAGCCGTTAAATCTAACAAGGTTATGGACGGGAAGCGGCATGGGAATAGTTGCAGCCAGTTTTCTTTTTGCAGCATTTAATCAGACAGTGTGGGTTGATTGGAAATTTGCTTCGCCGTTCACACAGGCAAAACAGTTTGTTATGCTATTGGTGCTTGTTGTTTTAGGCAATTTATTGATAATGTCAAATCAGCCTGAATTACTTTATCCCATGGCAATACTGTCAGTAATTGGGGTAATCGCACTACTCTGTATAGTTTATGGTATGATATGGATAATGGTATTTAAAAAGACCAATCAATACCAAAGCTACCGAGAACTGTTATTACCTTTATGTGTGGGGTTAGGTTTGGCATTTCTGCAAATTGGATTATTGGATTGGATTAGATTTACGTTGATTGGCAAGTGGGGAGGGTTATTATAAAAATGTTAAAACATAATAGTTATAAAGAGACTGGCTAGGGAAGGGAAGGAAAGGATATGGACGTTTTTTCTGCTTTTGGGCTTTCGGCTAGTGCTGGTTTAAATGCTTATATACCCCTGTTGGTGGTGGCTATACTGGCAAAATATACAAACTTGATAAAGCTTGAGCAGCCATGGGATGCCTTAACAAGCTGGTGGGTAATAGGTCTGCTTATATTTTTATCATTGATCGAATTTTTTGCAGATAAAATTCCAGCAGTAAATCATGTGAATGATGTCGTGCAGACTTTTGTTCGTCCTGCAGCTGGGGCGATAGTTTTTGCTGCAAGTTCTCATGTTGTTACCAATATTCATCCGGTGCTTTCAATGATTGCCGGTATCATTATCGCCGGCACGGTACATGCAGCTAAAGCTTTGGCGGTTCGACCTGCTGTAACTGCAACTACCGGAGGAACAGCCAATGTTCCTGTGAGCATCCTAGAAGACATTCTTTCCACAATAACTTCAATCGCAGCTGTGCTATTGCCTATGGTCGTTGCAGTGATTATAATGCTGGTTTTGTTGTTATTTATTGTCTGGTTATGGCGGCGGACAAATACCCAAAACATATAGTGAAGTTAAAGAGAGGCAACAATGCAAGATTCATCCCAAACCATAGAATATTCATCATTCGAAGAAAAGTCCCCCTTAACTAAAAATAAAAACTCTCAGATAATCATCATTGTGGTAGTAATTTTGCTTATCCTTTGCTGTTGTTGTACAGTAATGGGATTGGTGCTAGCTTGGTTTTATGGAGATGCCGTATTGGAGATGTTAGGTTTACAGGTTACCTCCATTACTTCCCTGCTTTAGGGGGTTTTCCATAAGCTATTGTTGTTAGGGAAACAAGTTATCGCTCTTAGCTAGGCAGGCTCTTTTATTAAAAAGTGTCTTTTCATAGGGCTCACTCTATGCTCGCCTAAAATTCGGTGTGGAGCGGTGTTGCCATATATTGTAGTTTGCATCTTCATTAAAACATTATGGCGATATTATTCCTCAAGCAATATGAACAGACTGCCATTACCATCTCTTTTTATCTCCAATTCTTGCAAAGCGGAAGCGGCGGGACCGCGAATAACCTTACCCGTAAAGGTGTACCGCGATCCATGGCATGGGCATACCCATTCATTGCCTTGTTTCTTTACTAGACATCCCAAATGAGTACACTTTAGGCTTAGAGCTTGCAATGGTTTGCCAGCCTGATGAATAAGTGCAACATGATTATTCTCAAGGATGGTTTCACCTTGGGGTGGATAATTAGCGTCGGTGCCAATGTCTATTCTCTTCGGAGCAGGGTGAAGAGGTGTGTAGGAAAAGAACCGCAGTAAAATATACCCTACCAAAAGACCTACGATGTAAAAAAGGCTTTTAGCGAGTATAAGGAAGAAACTACGACGAGTGATGGTTTTTTCGAGTTTTTCCATAAATTTACTATGACTTATATTCTTCCCAACCTGCTTTATGATTAGCGTTGAACGGCATGACATTTGTGGCAATAACGCGATTCTTGCTCATCTTCTTTCTGCAAGCAGCCACTATTTTGAACTAATGGCAGTATAAACCTTTGTGTGGTTACTTTGCCAATCAACTCATATGAACCATCTTCCAATCTTCTGATGTTCCAGAGCGGTTCGCCTTTGCTTGTTTCTAGAATAATATCGCCGATATTGAGGTCAATAACGGGGTTTAAGAAAGCCAAGCGCAAGGCAATATCCTGTTCATCTTTGATTTGGTGTATCTGCGGAGGAGTGGATAGTGTGCCATGACAAGTTTTGCACTGAATATATTGAATATCCTTAACGCGGGTTTGGATATCTCCATCCCCCATCACTTCACGGCGGGTGTGGCAGTCTATGCAGTCTAATGTCCATTCACAGCGGACGAATTGAGCTATTGGTTGATAGTAATCATGCAAGCGGTCTGTGGGCTTGTCTTGACGCGGGTAAAACTCCATCGTTGCCAAGTGGTAATTTCCGCGGTTATGACAGGTATTGCATTGTGTATATGGAATGGCGGTAGTTAATTTATGATACGCTTGTTGAGTGGCAGCACCATTTGAATATGAACGTTCTTCACCACTGCTGCGCTCTTGGCTTGTACTGGGTAAATTAGGTGTATGGCAAGCAGCACAACCCGTAAACCGATGTGCAGCTTCATCGTCAAGGGGTTGAGCGGTGATATGACAGTGAAGGCAGTTTTGAGCAAATTTCATTAATTGGGGGTGATCATCCTTTGCTGCATCAAAAGCGGTTAAGGCGGGTTTTCCTGTTGATGTTTGAATGACATCGTCTTGTACGGCGAGTATTCCTTGCTCACCCTCTAGGGTTTTTTGTTTGCCAAAGGCATAACGCAATTGAGCAATGGCTCCTGCATAAGAGACCTGGATGCTCTTCATCACGCGTGGGATGTGATCACGTTCTTGCGATACTGCTCCGCTATGGCACGATTCTCCTCCGCAGCTTTGCTCTACGGTATTCAATGCAGAAGGGTTGTTGGCATTGAGGAGGGATTGATGAGCAAAGTTAGAATCTAAGGCTAATCTTTCTCCACCATGGCAGCGCACACAGCCAAAGGTCTCGTTAGGATGAGAAAAGCTTATAGATGCAACATCAGCATGGCATGAAAGGCAAAGTTCCTCTTTGCCCGTAATGGATGGAATAATAGGATTTGGAGCAGGTTTTTGCTCCTGTTTCCAGACTGCGTAGATGATGGAAAAACATAACAGCAACCATCCCATTAAATAAGCTTTTGAAGTTGCGTTCATAAGTGAAAACCCCAACGAAAAAAACCATAGAACGTCAGCCCAAAAAGCAATGATAGCCAGCAAAGATAAATGATTTGAGCTGCCCGCCCTGAGGATGGAAACCATCTTCCCAATTCACTTGATTTAGGCAAGGGCAAGATATAAGTGATAAGCACTGGTACTAAGAAGACTATCAAAGGGATGATTACTCCCCATAACAATGGGTTGCCGAAGGAAAGAAGGGTTTGAACCCATAGCAAAAACCAAGGTGCATGAGCTTCAACGTTTTCTAGTTGAATTTCTCCCATCGGTAAGCCTAAGGGTGCTGAAAAGAGGTTAGACCAGATGAGCAGCAAACCAAGACAAATAAGGGCAGCTATCACTTCCCGCTGAACAAGGACGTTACGCCGAATGCGCAGATTGCTTGATTGATAACGATTAGACACATATTCTGTAGGGGGTTCTTTAGCAAAAGCAATGCCGCCATCTCTGCGGACTCGGAAAATATGCCATCCTGTGAACCATATCAATGGTAAAAAGATGCCAATGCTGTGAAATGCATAAAAGCGGGTGAGAGTATTGGGGTTGATTTGGCTTCCACCCATGATTATTGTGTATAACGGCACTCCTATGATCGGAATGACTTGAATGAGATTTGTTCCGATGACCAGTGCCCAATGGATGCCTTCATCCCAGCGGAGGATATAGCCGCTAAAATTTTCCCAGAGTATTAATAAGAAAACTATAAAACCTAAAAGAAAGTTGAACCGTCGAGGTGGTATGTAAGCTCCAGTCAATAACACTCGCGATAAGTGGATTAATGAAATGATCACTAGCCCTTGTGCAGCCCAAAAGTGTAAATTGCGAATCAATGAGCCATAAGGAATGAGAAATGTGATACGCTGAATGGAATGAGCAGCTTCTTGGGGGTAAGGTACATAATAAAAAGTGAGCAAAAGTCCACTGATAATCAAGACAAGCAATAGGAAAACAGCTATTCCGCCTGCTCCTAAGGTGTAACGCCATCTTGCCTGAGCATAGGGTATGGTAGGCGGATGCAAATGCGAGTAAAACGAGGGACGCATGAATTGATTATATCTTAAGTTGAAGTGTACTTATTAGCTTTCTGGTTGGATTACTCCACCACCTAAAACCTGGCGTTGAGCATTGCAATAAAAGACAGCAAATTGTCCGGGGGTGATGTCTTTAACCTTTTCTGTAAGATGAACGATAGCTTTGCCTTCTTCGTTGAAGGGGAAAACCTTTGCTTGAATAAAGCTGGACTTATAGCGCGTCTTAACGAAGCAATCAAAGGGCTGTTTTGGTTTTTGGGTTGATATCCAGTGAAAATGGTGGATAGTGAATTGTTGACGACCTAAAAGGCTTAAAGGTGCACAAATGAGTTCGTTGTTGCGCATGTTTTTATTAAGCACATAATAAGGCTCATTGGTTGAAATATTCAAGCCGCGACGCTGCCCAATCGTGTAAAAGGCTAACCCTTTATGTTTACCGAGAATATTTCCCTGTATATCCACAATATTGCCGGGTTGGGCTGTATTTGGTGCATACTTTAGTAAAAATGGGCGATAATCCTTATTAGGGATAAAGCATAAATCTTGACTTTCTTGTTTGTTTGCGGAAGCGAACCCATATTTCGCTGCAATTTGACGGACTTCATCTTTGTGTAATTCACCGAGCGGAAATATTATGTGTCTCAATTGTTCTTGATGAAGAGCGTATAGCATATACGATTGATCTTTGTTGCTGTCTGTACCGCGCCAGAGTTCTAGTTCTCCACTAGGATTTGGTACAATTCGGGCATAATGTCCACTAGCGACTGCATCAAAGCCTTGGTCTTTGGCATAATCAAGCAAAAAGCCCCATTTAATGGTGCGATTGCAAATGATGCAGGGATTAGGAGTTAAACCGAGTCTGTACTCATCAAGGAAATATTGGACAACCTGGGAGCGAAAAGGCTCCACTGCGTCTATTAATCGAAAGGGTATGTTTAATTGTTCGCTTACTTGCTGGGCAGTATGGATGGATTCGGTTGTGCAGCAAGCATTCTCCCTTTGTTGACCATCTTCGCACCATAAGCGCAGCATAACTCCCACAACTTGGTATCCCTGTTCGACAAGCAGAGCAGCAGCGACAGAACTGTCAACCCCTCCGCTCATGGCTACCAGTACTTTTTGCTGGGTTGTCATGTTGTTTATTCGTCAAATGGCAAGCCATGCGGAATTTCTTCTACGTCGTATGGCGTTACTTGATATACGTAATAGTTTAACCAATTGACGTAAAGCAAATTGGCATGTCCACGCCATCGTACAATGGGGGTTTGGGTGGGATCGTCGTTGGGGTAGTAGTTCTTTGGAATATGAATTGGCAGTCCCTTCTGGATATCGCGATCATACTCAGATTTTAATGTCAGAGGATCATATTCTGAGTGGCCAGTAACAAAAATTTGGCGATTATCCTTTGATGCAACAATGTAAACTCCGGCTTCGTCGGAGGTGGATAGAAGTTT
>DAOUFY010000165.1:0-19267 GCA_034429745.1 Anaerolineales bacterium | reverse complement strand
GTTGGATATTTAACGCAAAACATTACCTGATCTAGAAAAAAATTTATTCGTTTTATTTATAATATTTTATATCAAACCAAAATTAAATGATACAGGTGGGGCAACCGATTGATTTTCAACCTGATTTGTGATATAATATGGGTAGCGCAAGGGGATGACCGGTTTCGACGGAAGAGGATGGTCACGGATTGCGAGCCGAGAGGCGCCGATCTCGTAAACTCAGCGCAAAAAATTAAGTGCCAACAGCACAAAAGTACCCGCTGGTGTGGGTTACGCTGCGTTGCCTCTGGCAGCATAAGCTAGCTTGCGCCACGGTTTGATCCTCAAAAGCAGGGTCACGTTCACCCATCCCGTTTTCCGACCGGTGATGGAGTGGGCGTAAGAAAGTCGGAATGCCTTACACGATGCTGTTAAGTGTAAGAATAGAAGAACGTTCGCGTTCTAACAGCTATTTGAAAGGTGGTTTCGCTTGCTGCACCATCTTTCAATAAATCAAGCAGCAGGCTACGCTCGTAGAGGTTCGTGAACTGAGCCTTTCGGACGCGGGTTCGATTCCCGCCATCTCCACTTACTCAACAAGGCAGCACTTCTACTTTGGTTGCCTTGTTTCATTATTTAATATAAATATATTGTTAGAAACCTTTAACTTGCCTGCTCTTTACTTGACTTGAGTTGTTCTACGTGGTATGATTTTAATAGTGTTAGCACTCTCATGTATAGAGTGCTAAAGTTTATATAGCAATCATAAACAAAAACTATGATTGACGAATACGAAGATACGATAACAGAACGTCAAAAACGGATTTTAGCTATCATTATCCGCGATTATATTGAAAACGCCCAACCTGTAGGCTCGCAACGCTTAGTGGAAGCCTATAAAATTGACGCGAGTCCGGCTACCGTTCGCAATGAGATGGCTTTTTTGACTCAAAAAGGCTACCTCAAACAACCGCATACTTCCGCCGGAAGAGTGCCTACGGAAAAAGGCTTTCGCTTTTTTGTGCGCCATCTTATGGGGCAAGTTGACTTGCCGCTCTCTGTGCAACGCACTATCGCTCACCAATTCCATCAAACTCGTCCGGATCTTGATAGTTGGATGCGTCTCGCCGCTTCTGTATTGGCTAATCAATCTCAATCAGCCGCTCTTGTAACGTCACCTCATCCTCACCAATCACTGTTCAAACATCTCAGTTTAATTTCCACTAGCGGGCGGCAAGTGCTGATGGTTTTAGTATTGATTGGGGGCGAGGTAAAACAACAAATGCTCTTTTTGGCTGAGCCAACTTCTCAAGAACAATTAAGCTGCACGGCTAAAAGCCTTACAGAAGCTTTTGAGGGCTGTGATGCTTACGAAATTCGGCAAAAATCAACCAACCTTACTCCATTGGAGCAAGACATTACTAAACTGATTATTGAAGAGTTGGAACGTTCTTCCTCAATATTGGGGAGCGAAATCTATCGCGATGGACTAACTAATATTTTATCAGAACCAGAGTTTACTGAAAGCGGTGCTGCCCGACGTGCTTTGCGAATTCTTGAAGAGCGTACTCTGCTTGAGAATTTGCTCTCACGCCTAGTTTTAAGCACTAAAGTAGGCGGCGTGCACGTCATCATTGGCGGTGAAGGTGCATGGGAAGAACTGCGCGAGTGTTCCATCATACTTGCACGTTATGGTATTCCCAACTTTCTCACTGGGATCCTTGGTGTACTTGGACCTATTCGTATGCCTTATGGTCCAACGATTTCCTCAGTGCGCTTTATCGCTAATGTTCTCAGCAATCTCGTTACTGATACCTACGCAGAACAGGAGAAATTGAATTTATGAAAAAGAAACATCCCTTTTCACCACAACAATCCATAGCTGAAGCTGCTTACGCCAATGCTTCTGAAGCAGAACAAGAACTATCATCCTCTGCTAATTCAGCTTCCTCAACGGAAGAACAACAGACGCTTGTTTCTGAAGAACAAATATCCCAACCCACAGCAGACGAAGGGCAAACTCCAAATCTTGAAGAGTCCTTGCTTGAAGCCCAAAAGAAAGCTCAGGAATACTTAGAGGCATTGCAACGCGAGCGAGCTGAATTTGTAAATTATAAGAAAAGAATTGAACGCGATCAACAGCTGTTTCGTCAAGAAGCCATTGGCAATGTCGTAAAAAGATATTTGCCCATCGTTGATGACTTGGAACTTGCATTAAAAAATAAACCTGAGGGTACAAACCATGATAGTTGGGTAGCCGGCATAGAGCTTATCTATCAGAAAATGCTCTCTGCCTTAGCTGCCGATGGTGTTACTCCAATTGGCGAAGTAGGTGAGGTGTTTGATCCGACTTTTCATGAGGCAATTAGTCAAGCAGAATCAGATGAATATGAAAGCGGTCATGTCATTGACATTGTACAAAAAGGCTATATCATTGGAGATAAAGTTCTGCGGCCTGCTTTAGTACGCGTAGCAGCTTGATCGTTTAGTTAATAACAGGAGAAATAAAAATGGGAAAAATCCTTGGCATTGATTTAGGCACTACAAACTCAGTGATGGCAGTAATGGAAGGTGGAGAACCCACTGTTATACCATCTGCAGAGGGCGAACGAACCATCCCTTCAGTTGTTGCCGTTAACGCACACGGTGAACGTATTGTTGGGCGTCCTGCTCGCAATCAAGCAGTCGTCAATCCCGAAAATACTATTTTCTCTATTAAGCGTTTTATGGGCAGAAAATATAAGGACCCTGAAGTACAGCGCACTTTGCAACGGATACCTTATAAAGTAACCGAAGCCCCTAATGGTGATGTGCGCGTTATTTTAGGTGGCAAGGAGTATTCCCCTCCAGAAATATCTGCTATGATCTTAGCTAAACTTAAGCGGGATGCTGAAGCCTACTTAGGAGAGCCTGTTACTCAGGCTGTGATCACTGTTCCAGCTTATTTTAACGATGCCCAACGCAATGCTACTAAAGACGCCGGCAGAATCGCAGGCCTAGAAGTTCTTAGGATCATCAATGAACCCACAGCTTCAGCTCTTGCTTACGGTTTAGATAAAAAAGAAAATGAGAATATTGCTGTTTATGACCTTGGTGGAGGTACTTTCGACATTTCCATTCTGGATGTTGGTGATGGCGTTTTTCAAGTCAAATCCACCAGTGGCGATACATTTTTAGGTGGAGATGATTTTGATCAACGCTTGATTGACTATTTAGCAGAGGAGTTCCTCCTTCAGCACGGTATTGATTTGCGCAAAGACCGTCAAGCCTTGCAGCGACTGAAAGAGGCTGCCGAGAAAGCGAAAATCGAACTTTCCACACTTCTGCAAACAGAAATCAATTTGCCCTATATCACTGCCGATGCCAATGGTCCAAAGCATCTTACCATGACGTTAACCCGAGCAAAACTGGAACAATTAACCACAGATTTAATCGAACGTTCCCTTAAACCCGTCCAACAGGCAATGGAGGATGCTGCCCTAAAAAACCAGGATATCAATGAAGTTGTGCTGGTTGGCGGAATGACTCGTATGCCAGCTGTTCAAGAGGCGGTGCGGCGTTTGTTTAATAAAGAACCGCACAAAGGCGTCAACCCAGATGAAGTAGTCGCTATTGGTGCAGCAATTCAAGCCGGTGTGCTTGGTGGTGAAGTGAAAGATATATTGCTGCTTGACGTAACTCCGCTTACTCTTTCCATCGAAACTTTAGGAGGGATTTCTACCCCTATCATCGAACGCAATACTACCATCCCTACTCGTAAAAGTCAGACGTTTTCAACCGCGAGCGACAACCAGACTCAAGTAGAAATTCATGTCGTTCAAGGTGAACGTCCCCTGGCACGTGATAACAAGAGCTTAGGCAAATTTATACTCGATGGTATTCCTCCAGCACCTCGTGGCGTACCTAAAATTGATGTTACTTTTGATATTGATGCCAACGGTATTCTCAAAGTAACCGCCCAAGATCAAGCCACTCAACGCAGTCAGCACATCACGATTACTGCCTCTTCCGGTTTATCTGAAGAGGAGGTTAAAAGAATGCAGGAAGAAGCTGAAAAATATGCTGCAGAAGATAAAAAGCGCAAAGATCTCATCGAGGCTCGCAATAAAGCCGATAATGCCGCCTATACGGCCGAAAAAGCTCTGCGTGATCTCGGTGATAAAATTCCTGAGACATTGAAAAATTCCGTCCGCGAAAAAATCAGCAGCTTACGTACTATTCTAAACGGTGAAGATTTAGCCGGCATTCAAAAGGCTACCGACGATCTGATGGAAGAGGTACAAAAATTAGGTGCTGCTGCTTATCAATCAGCGTCTTCATCATATGAAAATAAAAGCAGTTCAAGCGGTGAATCCCAAGAGAAAGCCGACAGTTCATCAACCGATTCAACATCACAGAAAGACGAGGACGTCATTGAAGGAGAATTTACCGAAGAATAGTACCATTCAACATCAAAAAGGTGAACTAGCCTTATGAGCAGACGTGATTATTACGAAGTCTTAGGTGTGCCACGCAACGCAACAAAGGAAGACCTCAAGCAAGCCTTCCGCAAATTGGCGCGCCAATATCATCCTGATGTTAATAAAGACAGCGACGCTGAAGAAAGGTTCAAGGAAATCAATGAAGCTTATGCTGTCCTTTCCGATGACCAAAAAAGAGCAATGTATGATCGGTTTGGTCATGAAGGGTTGCAAGGCTTCAACGGTGCGAGCCAAGCATATGATATTTGGAATGACTTCCCCGATTTGTCGGATCTGTTTGAGCGATTCTTTGGCTTTAGTACACACTCTTCCAGTTATCGGCGCAATGCACCGCGCCGTGGCGCTGATCTCCAAGTTCGTGTCGAGCTTACATTTGAAGAAGCTGTCTTCGGCACTGAAAAGGAGATTTCCTTTACCCGCGATGAAGTTTGTTCAGTATGCAGCGGTTCGGGTGCTGAGCCGGGAACCAAACCAATCCGCTGTCCAACATGCAACGGCTTAGGTGAAGTCCGCCAAGTTCGACAGACTTTGCTTGGCTCTATGGTTCAAGTTACTACCTGCCCGAAATGCAACGGAGCTGGAGAGATAAACACTAATCCATGCAAAACATGCCATGGCAGAGGTTATGAAAGAAAGAATATCAAGAAGATTGTGAAAATTCCTGCCGGTGTGGATAACGGTAATCAAATACGGCTGGCAGGTGAAGGACAGCCAGGAACTAATGGCGGGCCGCGCGGCAATTTATATATTGTTCTTGATATCAAGCCGCACCAATTCTTCCGCCGCCGAGATAATGACATTTTGCTAGACTTAGAGATCAACGTAGCTCAAGCCGCACTAGGCGCGGAAGTAGAAGTGCCAACGGTTGATGGTCCAACGCTGTTGAAAATTCCAGCCGGCACTCAACCTGGCAAAGTACTCAGAATGCGCGGCAAAGGCATCCCTCATTTGAGGGAAAATACCCGCGGCGATCAATTGGTAATTGTCAATGTTGCCATCCCGACTCGCCTAACAGCAGAACAGCGTCAGCTGTTTGAACAGTTAGCTAAGAGCTTAGGCAGCGAAGTTCGCCCGCAAGAACACAGTTTTCTTGACTGGCTTAAAGAGGCGCTTAGTGGATAGCCGTCAACCGTTGGCTTGGCTGCAAGTTTCCTTAACCGTTGACGGGGAAAGCGCAGAAGCAGTAGCCGAAGTTTTGGCGCGCTTTGCCCCGAATGGTGTCGTCATTGAAAGCACGCACGTCGAATTTCCTCCCAATAGCGATTTTGATCAAGATGCCATCGGCATAATCAGCGGGCCGCTGCGAGTGTATGGCTTCTTGCCCATTGATATTGCCCCAACCCCAGAGCTTAATGAACAGAAAGTTCTTCAATCCTCCCATGTGCAAAGCCAATTAAGAGAAATCGAAGAAGCTCTGTGGCATCTAGGTTTCATTCGGCCTTTGCCCATCCCTCAGGTTAATATTGTTTTCGAGACAGATTGGGCGGCTGCCTGGAAGCAGCATTATCATCCTATCCCAGTTGGTAAGCGTCTGCTTATCGTCCCAGCTTGGGTTGATATCTCTACTGCGGATCGCATACCTATCAAAATTGATCCCGGCATGGCTTTTGGTACTGGTACACACCCCACCACTCAATTATGCTTGATGCTGCTTGAAGAAGTTATCTCCGCCTTTCCCAATCCCCAAGAAATGCGCTGCATAGACATTGGCTGCGGGTCCGGCATTCTTGCCATCGCAGCCCTCAACCTAGGCGTTGGTAATGCACTTGGAGTAGATACGGACGCTCGTGTGCTTCCTATTGCGCAAGATAATGCTCGCCTAAATGACTGCGAAGCCAATCTCTCCCTTGCAGTTGGCTCTCTGCAAGAGATTTTAAAAACTAAAACCGAGCATTTTCCCGCCGATTTAGTTGTCGCAAACATCCTTGCTCCCGTCATTGTACGGTTGCTGGACGAAGGAATGGGTAAACTACTAAAAAATGAAGGAACTCTCATTCTCAGCGGCATACTTCAAGAACAGCTTGACGATCCGCAGAACGGAGTACTTGCTGCTCTGGAGCGCAATCAGCTGCAGTGCATAGAAGTACGCACAATAGAGGATTGGGTAGCCCTAGTTGTTAAAAAAGCATCCTAAACGCATTTACCGTCGGGATGATTGTAAAAATCTTCCCAAGAGAATTATCTTACAAATCCATTTTTAAGTTATTCTCCGCCAGCGGATGTTCTATGCCAAAGGGTTGAAGTATGGTTTCAGCACTGGCTAACAGCAGCTTTCTGTAATAAGCCACATCAATCCACTCGATGGAAGGTTTTTCCGTCAATTCAATTGCCATAACTCCCGGCTCAACAGTTGTGTAAATGAATCGCACACTTTGCCCCGCTTTAAGTTGCTTGCCTTCAGTCAGCAGCTGCGACGCTGCACGCGCTGCAGCAGAAGCAACGCGATACTCTTGCGGATTGCGTGTAAGCTTATGTTTTACAATAAGCTGCTGCAGCGGCACGCGGTAGTGTTGTAGAGCAGCTATTCTCTCCCTAAGCAAAGCTAACGCTTGGGGCAAATATGCAGGTACCTCTTCCAAGCTAGGGGCTTGCGCCAGAACTTTTAATAGGTCTATTTGAGTACGGGCAATAAATGCCGGGGTATCATGCCGTCTAGCTTCTATGCCGCGCATCTTGATGCTGCCATCTTCAAATACACCGAAATAGCGATTGGGCACCGCCACGCGCCGATCAGCCCGAGAAGGTAAAAACACCAACCAACGATATATTCCCTCCAACGCAATTGGCAGCCCCACCCTGACAGATATTTCCTCTATCAGTTTCTCGACACTGCTCCGATCCATCCCTTCAGGATGCGATACCCACAAACCATCTACCATCATATGCAGCACGGTAAATCCTAAATCCTCCGCTATCTCTTTAGCGCCCAGCAAATCCTCGCGTGAAAAAGCGGTTACCGCTTGATGAGATTCTATCTTGCCAAAGCGGGCATTCTTATAGCCCAAATAACCAAAACTGGTAACCAGCAGCCATTTATGAGCAGCAGCCTGAGCTTTCATCCTTTTCACCGCAGGATTCCATTGTGGCAGCTCGCCTAAAGCACGCTTTAGCGCAATCCGTTTTCGCAGCAACGGGGCAAGCGTGCGAGGAACAATTCCCAAGCGCTGCTGATCCACCCACAAATTCACCGCCGGAACCTTCAGAGAACCCTCCCTAGGCATATTGCTGACGGTTTCGGGAGAAATATTGTATTGCACCATAATGCTGGGGTACATAGAGATAAAATCCAACTCCGCCACTTCCTTGTGCACACCGATCAAAGGTTGATACACCATTCCGCCTTGATCGGCTGCAATCAAATCCATCACAGCAGAAACTTCTTCAGCTTGCTGTTTACGCCAAGGTATAAGAAAACCCTGTCGAATGGCTGTCCTCCATTGCATGGCGGATAAACATGTACCCGGCGAGACGCGCGCCGCAACTTGCAGTGGCAATCCGCTGACCCGTGCCAATTCCCAAATGCCATCCAAACCGTAATCATCATACATCATAGCATTTTGCACATCTATGTGCAGACGCCCAAACAAATGAGCCTGACGTCCACGATGGATAATTTGCCCATAGGAAAAGTACGTGCGTTCATTGCGCACTTGAATCTTTCGTTTTGCATCGCGGTTAAGCGATAAGGGAAGCTGCAACTTTTCCGAAAGCTGCTCCAACTTAACAAGCAGTCCTTTATCCCCGCCGGCCGTGAGGATGACATCGGCATCATATTCCTTCAGCACTGACTCAAGGCAGATAAGTGTTGGGCGTGGCGTGCTCAGCGAAAGCCGAGAATGCCTATCTCCCCAATGTACATCTATGACCATTGCTGAAGCATGAGATTCCACGCTTGGATGCAAGCTCAACACTCGCAGTGGTGGCTGCGAAGGGTGTAGGCTCCAGCACGATTCGCGCGCCGCGATTGAAACGAGAGTAAGATCCTCATCGTACGCGAACTGACACCAACCCAGCGGAAAAACACCATACTGAGCATGAAAAAACACAGCTGACGGAATATCAGCATCATAATATTCCAAGCCAGGAAAACTGCGCAGCAATATGCGAAAAATACGTCCCTGTTCAACAGGGTTATCCACCTCCACTCCCAGCACGCGCAGGGGTCGCTCATGAAACACACTTCTTCTTTCGGTGAAAAACAGCTTTACCTTGTTATACGGCGAAGCAATCCTTTTGATCACCTGTTGCAGGCGCTGCAGCTGCTTGCGATCGCCATCAATAAAGAAAGTGCGCACAAATCGTTTATGCAGACGCAGGCGCTCACCCCGATCCGACAGGAACCACAGAACAAGTCCCTCATCCTTGTCCTCATAAAGGTCAATCAACCAACCGCTCTGTTCTTTGATGTTCCTTCTCATGGGATAACACCACTTCCCGCAATCGCAGTAATTCCTTATGTTCTTCCAACAGCATCGCCAAGAGAAACATCTCAAACGGCAGCATATCTGAAGCATAGGCAGCTGCCGCTAAATGGTGCTGAGCCGCGGTGAGCAAATCATCCAATACCAATTGATCGGATCGCCGCAGTCCGCGCCGAAAACGACTGAGAGCTTCCGTTTGCTGATGAAAAAGCTGAGTGATCGTTGGCAGTGTACGTCCCATAACTCATCCTCCTTAGAACAGAGTTGGTTGTTGGGCAGCGGAGGGCTGCTCAAGATAAAGTACTTGATAAACCATTTGTTTTAATTGCATTACCCAAACCGAACCACTTTCTAAGTTCTCCGCAGTCTCTAACAGAACAAGCGGAACGCGCTGATTAAGTTCCAGCAATTCTTCAAGACAAGCTTGAAAGAGAAAGCTGCGCTCTTCATACAGCACATTCTCATCCTTAAACGTTGCAGTAAGACTGAGTACAAGCGACGGGTAACCACTACGCTTAGCTTGAGTGCACAGCATTAAGGTCTGATAGCAAGTAAAAGAGCGCGCAACGTGAATGCGCGGCAGATGAAGGGCGAGCTGAGATTTTGAGCGGCGAGTCATCATACGGATAGTGCCATAAGCATCAAAACTATTGCCACCATCAAAGACAAAAACATCCCCTTTAGCTGCCAGACGCGCTGTAAGTTCATTAGCAACGCGGCGCAAGCAAGAACGCGGAGCCAAAAGCAAGAAACTTTTTTCTGTAAGTGCTTTTTCAGAAATTTCTATAGTATTCAGCAACAAAACTATCACCTCCAATGCTTGACTTAAGCATATCAGAACATTTGTTCTATGTCAAGAGAAGAGGTACAGCATCTCAACACACATCTAGGCCTTTAGCCCATATTCCCGCCTATCGGAGCTTTCTCTCTCGAACCTCGGTTTTCAGCCTATATTCTCAACCAAAAACACAGCAAGCCCTGAATAGGGCTTGCTGAATCGATCTAAAATTCCTTCACCAAAAGTTATCTATTCTTCTTCTTTTGTCTCTTGCCGCAAATGCGGGAAGAGTATTACCTCGCGGATGTTCGGCTGATCCAAGAAAAGCATTGTCAGGCGGTCTATACCCATTCCAAACCCACCATTGGGTGGCATGCCATAGCGCATAGCGCGTAAATAATCCTCATCAATGGGATGACGCTGCTCATCTTCAGCAGCATAAGTGCGTCCCATTTCTTCAAAGCGGGCTTGCTGATCTAGGGGGTCGTTTAATTCAGTAAAAGCATTGCACAGCTCCACGCCGCCAATAAAACCTTCAAAGCGTTCAACTGTGTTGGGATCTCCCGGCTTGCTCTTTGCTAAAGGTGAAATATCGCGCGGGTAATCTATTAAGAAGGTAGGCTGAATCAGTTTTGGTTCCAAAAAATCACCTAGCAAACCATCAATCAGCTTACCGCGCGGCGCGTCATCTGCTGCCTCTATTCCTCGCGCTCGCATGGCTTTGGCGAGGCTTTCTGCCGTGGGGTGTTCAGCAATATCAATTCCACAGGCATCGCGCAACGCCAAACGCAGGTCCAGCCGCTGCCATGGTTGAGCAAGATCAATTTCATGTCCATCATAAACGAACTTAGTACTGCCCAGTGCTTTCTGTGCCACCTCGCGCAGCATTTCTTCGGTCATGTCCATTACAGTGTAGTAATCAGCATAAGCCATGTAGAATTCCAACTGAGTAAATTCCGGATTATGCTTAAAGGAAACCCCTTCATTGCGGAAATCGCGCCCAATTTCATAGACGCGCTCGTAACCTCCTACTAGCAGACGTTTCAGATACAATTCAAAAGATATGCGCAGATACAAATCCTGATGAAGCTGATTGTGATATGTAATAAACGGACGTGCAGCTGCCCCACCATAGATTGGCTGCAGAATTGGTGTTTCTACTTCTAAAAAGCCGTTGCGATCCATATATTCCCGCAGGGCTTTGACAATTTTTGCCCGCGTGATGAATATTTCGCGCACATGCGGGTTGACAGCTAAATCTGCATAGCGTTGCCGATAACGGGTTTCAGGATCGGATAAAACAGCATGGCGTACGACTTCACCATCCACAATCTCATCTTTTGCCGGCGGAAGAGGAGTAATGCTTTTTGCCAGCATGATAAAAGACTCCACCCGTAGTGTAACCTCACCGGCGCGGGTGCGGAACATTTCACCACTGGCTTGGATAAAATCTCCTAAATCAAATTCTTTGTTGAACAGTGATAGATTTTCCTCTCCAAGCTCATTGACGCGCAAGAAGAGCTGCAGCCGTCCGCTGCCATCCTCGATATGTGCGAAAGTAATTTTGCCCATCGTACGCATCGAGCGCAACCTACCGGCAACGATCGCCTTAACTGGTGTGCCAACCTTTTCCGTCGCCTCAAATTCCTGAATAGCTTGGAGTGCAGTATGTGTCCTTTGAACTCTATTTGGGTAAGGGACAATTCCCTTTTCAGTTAGCCGCTTCAGCTTCTCAAGCCGATTCTTTTCCAACTCGGTATAATTCAGCTCCATGTTATGCCCTATGTATAATTAAGATACTTTAAGAATGCGCACTTTAAAAGAACCGCCCGGCGCATCAACAGTAACCACATCACCTTCTTTATGATCGATTAATGCCTTGCCAAGTGGAGATACGTGCGATATCCGCCCTTGGCGCGGGTCAGCTTCCGCTGCGCCAACAACAATATATTCTTCCGGTTCTGCCCCTTCCTCCTGGATCGTTACCCTAGATCCGACCTGAACAGTATCTGAGTGCTGCTTCTCTTCAATAACCCGAGCACTGGCTAAAAGGATTTCCAGTTCTTTAATCCGTCCTTCCAAAAAGGCTTGATCGTTTTTTGCAGCCTCAAATTCAGCATCCGGATCGAGTCCAAGGTCATCACCTTCCATTGCCTCGCGCAAGCGATCAGCAATTTCTTTTCGGCGAACATTACGCAAATATTCCAATTCATCTTCAAGCTTTTTATAACCCTCACGGGTCAGGTAAGTAACACTCATATTTTCCTCTTCCTTATCACTTCCTGCCCAAGCAGCAGGAGATCTTGAAACAACATAGTGGAAAGCGATTTCAGTAAAAATGAAACGATAAGCGGCGTTAAGAGTGCAAAGATTTGCTAACGCCGCATGTTCGCAACATTTTATCACATCCTAGCCGAAAAAGCAAGGAAAAACGATAAGTCAAATCAATAATTCAATTAAGATCATAGATATTCCCGCTGCCAAAGCTCCAACACGAGCAACACCCAAAGTGTATTCTGCAATGAATACACTTGCCGCTGCCTTGCCAATTGAATAAATTTCTCCAATCCAGCAGAATTCCACAACCCGCGCTTCTTTGTGGTATTATCGAGCAGAATCTCCGCTGCAAAGTTATGCAGATCACCGCTGAACCACTCCTGCAGTGGAATACCGAACCCCATCTTTTTACGATAGATTATCTCATTCGGCAGAACACCTTCCATGGCTTTTTTGAATATATATTTTCCCTGTCCATAGCGGAACCGAAAATCAGCCGGCAAACGTGCCATAAACTCCATAAAACGGTGATCCAGCAGCGGGCAGCGCACTTCCAGTGAATTTGCCATGCTAGCGCGGTCAACCTTTACCAGAATATCACCGGGAAGATATGTAACCCCATCGGCAAATTGCAAGCGCGAGATCAAATCCAAGTTGTACCCTTTTTCCAATGCGCTTATCAACGGCGCTTGATGATTTAAGAATATAGCTTGAGATTGATTTGGGTGAAGCAGATCCTTCAATAATTCTCGAGGGATTTGCGTAACTGCGGTTTTATAGCGCTCAAACGGCTCTTGCGCCATCCGTCGCAAAAAGCTGCTACCCCTTATGGTATATGGCACTAGTTTAGCCGCTCCACCAAGTAAGTATTTTCTCATCCAACGCGGCAAGCCATCCAGCACAGATTCTTGTTGCATTTGAGCATAGCGAGTATAGCCAGCCATTGCCTCATCGCCGCCGTCGCCTGATAGGCACACAGTAACTTCCTGTCGAGCACATTTTGAGAGATAGTATGTAGGCACAGCGCTTGAATCGGCAAAGGGTTCGTCATACATTTTCACTAAGCGCGGCATCAAATCACGCAGATCTTCTGGTTCAACAACATACTCATAATGTTCAGTGCTGAATCGTTGGGCAACCATTCTTGCATAAGGCAGCTCATTATACGTCTCGCGGCTAAACCCGATAGAAAAAGTTTTTACAGGCTTATTTGAGAGTGAAGCCATCATCGCCACAACTGCGCTGGAATCCACTCCTCCGCTGAGGAATGCACCCAACGGCACATCGCTAATCATTCTTTCACGGACAACTTCCTTCAGCAACTCCTTCAGCTGTTCAATAACTGTTTCCTCTGCAACCTGCGATAAAACAGCTGATGATCCTTCTTGAAAAGATTCAAACCAATCCCAATACGGTTTAACCTGTATCTTACTTGCCTGAACAATCATATAGCAAGCCGGCGGCAGCTGATAAATATTCTCAAATATTGTCATTGGAGCAAGCACATAGCCGAAAGCAAGGTAATGGGCTAAAGCCTGTAGATTAATTACCCGCGGCACACTAGAATCCTTAAGAATAGCCTTCAATTCTGAAGAAAAAAGGAGGCGTTTACCATCATCATAATAATAAAGGGGCTTTTTACCAAGCCGGTCGCGGCTAAAGAACATCCGCTGCTGATTTCGATCCCAAAGTGCAATGGCAAACATGCCATGCAGAGATGCAGGCAAATTTTCTCCCACCTCCTCATAAAGGTGCAGCAGAACCTCAGTATCTGACTGTGAACGAAAGCGATGCCCCTGCTTCTCAAGCTGTGGACGCAAGGTGAGAAAATTATACACCTCGCCGTTGAATGCAATCCACACACTGCCATCCTCATTAGTCATTGGCTGATGAGCAGCTGGAGACAAGTCAATGATCGCAAGCCGGCGGAAACCTAATCCTAACCCCTGTTCATCATCAAAGAAAAAGCCCTCATCATCCGGCCCGCGAAGTACAAGTGTACGATTCATTTGCTCCAGCAACGAGCGCTCTACCGGCAACCGCTCGCGATAGTTCCAAATCCCACAAAAGCCACACATAAGTTTTGATCCTTACAACTAAACGCCAAAAAACCAACTACAAACCGTCTTTAGCCAGCTCGTTCATCAAGCTGTTCACCCTATGCTCATAAGTGTGTTCTGAGATTACATATTCGTAAGCTTTCTCTACAATTGATTTGCGGTAGTCATCGTCCCTAAAACACCTTATGATCTCTTCAAGATTACTGTAGTCCTTTTTTACTGCAAGGTAATGTTCATTTGCTTTCAATATCCCGTTGTATTCACCTTCAAGCAATATTTGACATGTCTTTGTACCAATTGGTTCAAAATGGCGAGAAGAGATACATTTTCCGGATATATGTTCAGGAATATTCACAAAGCAAGCTCTTTTAATCTCATCTAAAGTAGCGCCGGGATGGGCTTGCTCATATTTTTTCGCTCGAGAAAGAATAAATCCCTCCCGATCCAAAAAATATGTACCAGACTCCGCTCCAGGAATGCCTTTGCACCTCCGCAAAAAATCTGCCCATTCGCCGCGATGGATCGTTTTATAGCTGAAATCTATGGTCAAACCTTTTTGAGGTGCAATTTTTTCCATATGCTTAATAAACAGGTTACGTTCCTCGTCACCAATAAAACGATAGTACAACGCTCCCCGAAAACCAATATCAATATCACGGTAATGCTCGTTTCCCGGGTTATACAAACGTGGATTAAGAGCATGGGGCAACGATAAGATTTTTGTCCTTCCTAAGTTTGCATACAGCCATTCGGCAGTGGCTTT
Organism: Anaerolineales bacterium; assembly: GCA_034429745.1. Lineage (GTDB taxonomy): Bacteria > Chloroflexota > Anaerolineae > Anaerolineales > DRKV01 > JBAXBF01. The sequence continues at coordinate 4,508 of DAOUFY010000165.1, read as the reverse complement.
AGGCAATTGGCTGCAAAGATAGTCTGCACCCGTCTCGCGAACAAAAGTAAACTTTTCGCTCATTAAGTCATATTCATTTCCCAAAAACACGATAAGCTTGCTGCGCCGCTTTTGAAATAAATGGAGACTCTTTAATAAGGGAGACATGTTATCGCCAGTAGCCGAATGCAGGACGATGATTAAATCGAATTCAGTAATTTTCTTCATTGCCTTTGAGAATTCAACGAGGTTTTCTAAATTTACTGCATCAATATCCAAATCTGTTCGTTGGTAAAAAGCCTCACGCCAATCGTTTACATAAGAAAGGGCGTCATATTGACGATTGAGGAAATGCCTTATTATTTTTTGTTTGTTTAACCAATGAGATGACTCTTCTCCTGAAGGTTTAATACCCAATACACCATAAACCAAGGTGTGGGTAATCGCAGTTCGAAACTTATACCCTCCACTATCAATGATTAATGTTTTTATTTTATTTTTCATTGATGCACAAGATAGGAGTTATGTTTTTGTATGCAAGATTCAATAAAACCTAAATTCTCTTTTGTCCACTTTATCGTATTTGTTAGTCCTTCACGCAAGGTTACTTTTGCCTCAAAACCCAACTGTTCTTTCGCTTTTCTTGGGTCTCCAAACCTTCTCCCTGAACGATCCCAATGACGTCTAGGAAGCACTTGTACACCTGCATGGTTTTCGGTTAATTCATTTATCAATTCAGCTAATTGACGGATCGTAGTTTCTACCCCGCTGGCAAGGTTATATACTTCACCTGCCTCCCCTAAAACAGCACAATGAAGCAAACCTTCAACAATATCATCAACGTAAATAAAATCGCGGCTTGTTTCACCTCTACCTTCCAAAGGCAAAGGTTCTCCTTTCAAAGCTTTATAAATAAACGTTGGAGTAACGTTACGCCAAACCGTAGCAGGTGTACCGCGCCATTTGCCGGCACCTAAAATTTCTCCAGGCCCATAGACATTTTGAAAACGCGCTCTCACTGTCGGAAGATTATGCTGATCATGATAGTAAACCATATAAAACTCACCAACAATTTTTGAAATAGAATATGGGCTATCCATATGAATATTTAATGGGGCATCTTCTGGCGTAGCATGAGGAGAACCGTAGGTCTTCTCTGCTACCGCACACCCGGCCCCGGCATAAACAATTTTCTTTATTCTCTTAAAATTCTTTATTCGTTCCAACAATTTTATCGTCGGAAGCAGATTATTTTCATGGTCTGCCAATGGATTCTGAATAGAGCTTTGATTACCATGGTAGGTACTTAAGTGAAAAATATAATCATACTCATCTCTTAGACTTACCAATACCTTATCGTCAGCCAAAGAAGCTTCCGTGAAAACAACCCTATCATCTTTGGGTATATTTTCTCTCTCAGAAGATAACAAATTATCAATGATATGGATCTTGCTTACCCCCACGGAAAGCAATTTCTTTGCAAGGTTGCTTCCAACAAACCCAGCTCCACCGCTAATGAGGACAACTTGATGTTTAAAATTCAATTTATCAATCATATTGTTTGAGAGTCCCGAATTTTTGATTTGTCAACTCTTATCAGTTTTCAAATGAGTATATGTTTCCACAATAGGATGGTCACTGTACCATTCTATAGCCTTTCTTACCCCTACTTCCAATGGGGTTACTGCTTTCCAGTTAAAATCCTGGATGGTCTTTGATGGGTCAAGTAAGATGGTATATGCGTCATCAGGATTGCGCGGCCGTACCTCAACTTCAGGATAAGATTTCCCTCCTAAAGCCTTGATTGTTGCATCATAAAGTTCCTTGATAGCATAATCTCCTCCCGACGAGACATGATATGCTCCCCTTTGACCTTTTCCATAGATAGCTTTAATCACCACTTCAACAAGATCATCAATGTAAATAAAATCGCGCCTTGTATCCATGACAAAGCAACCTTTCCCTGTAGTAAGCCGGTGATAAAACGTAGGCAACGGACCACTTAAATTACGCGGTCCGTAAGCATTGGCTAAGCGGAAAGAGATAGCATCTAAACTGCTGAGAAACACATAATACTCACCCGCTGTTTTACTGATAGCATAACTGCTTTCTGAAGCCTGAATAGGATGAGAAAGGGTTATTGGCTGTTCTAGCGGGTGCAATCCATAGCATAGTGCCGTTTGAAAATAAATCAATCGTCTTACTTTTATTTTTTCACTCATCTTAACAACCAACGCAGTACCCACTGTGTTTGTGCGGGCATCTTCAGCCCAATCAGTTGGATCTTTGTAAGACGCCGCTGCATGTACTACGATCTCGGGCAAAAAATTATTAAAAGTCTCTTCAACTATCTTTACTTCAGCAATACTGCCTTCTATAACTGTAAGCTTTGGGTGAGGAGTAAGATTATCTCGCCGGCCGGTAACAAAATTATCTATGACCAGTACTTCATTTCCTTCACTAAGTAATCTATCGGCTAAATGTGACCCAATAAAACCAGCTCCTCCAGTTATGAGTATCTTCATTGTATGTCCTCCAACGATTCTTTTTTCTAATTTTTACTTTTTAATTTATGGAATATCATTATAAATTCAACTCGGAGAGATTCCGACTTATAGCTGTTTTAATAAAGACTTAAATTCCCACTCCCTATCATGAAATTCCTGTTGCCAAATCTCTAAACAAAAAAGTCCCCAAAAGGTTCTTCCAAATTTTGGTTCCTTTTGCAGCTTCTCAACAACCTTCTGGTTATTGATAAATGGACGAGTCTTTGATGCAGCACTTGTCATAATATCCACAACAAAAGAGTGGGCTTCACCTTTAACCCACTCAGTAAAGGGGGTAGGAAAACCCATTTTATCTTTCCTGTTGATAATTTCTTGCGGAAGGAATGGTTCAACGACTTTCCTAAAAATATGTTTCATTGTCCCGTTTTCAAATTTTATATTTGAAGGGATAGTTGCTGCCAACTCAATTAATGGCCAATCCAACAGAGGTACTCGTGATTCCAATCCATGAGCCATACTTACCCGATCTTCAACATGAAGCAATGCAGGTAGAAGGGTTTTAAAATCAAAATGGGTCATTAAATCAAAATACGACTCTTTTCGAACATTATTCCCATTAAAAATTTGCTTGAATGTCTCATAAGGTGAATAATCCCCTAATGCCTGCCAATCTATTTCATCACCCAACAAGGGCGCCCGATTGATCAAACGGAAATAACGCCTATCCATCGGTTCGAACAAACCTTCTTTCCAAAATTCTTGCAAGGTAGATTTGTAACCTGCTAATGCTGTCAAATTTGGGATAATGGACTCATATGTAACAATAAAATTGCCATTATGCATTGTCCCTTCAATGGCAGCCTTTATACATTGTTCAAAATAAGCTATTAAATAGCGTGTATATCCCCCAAAAATTTCATCGCCTCCCTGACCTCCAAGCACAACCTTGCGATACTGGGCCGCCAATTGTGAAACCATATATTGTGAAAAAGATCCTGGTCCCGCAGTAGGGTAATCCAAATAATATATAACATCACGAATATGATTGATGAAATCTTGAACAGTAATTTCAATCTTCAATAATTCAACTCCACACCATGCAGCCAAATGTTCAGCATACATGCTTTCATCATATTCAGGTCCAAGGCTATATTTTCCCGTAAACCCCAATACCTCGCCTTGATGGTACTTTTTCCCCAAAGATGTTACCGCGCTCGAGTCCAATCCTCCGCTAATATAAAATCCCAATGGCACATCAGAGCGCAAATGTAAGGCAATTGAATCCAGTAATCTCTCGCGTAATTTTTCTTCAAAATATTTTGCTGTATGATCAAAATCCAACTCATAATATACTTCCCAAAAACGGGAAATATACACATTACCGTTTTTAATCACTAGTTTGTGTCCAGCCGGCAATTCTTTCACTCCCTTAAAAAGGGTTTTACCATCCAAGCAAAACTGAAAAGTTAAGTAATCCTTTAAACCATCAATATCTGTTTCAATTGATGGTAAAAACGGCAATAGAGCCTTCACTTCTGATGCAAAATAAAAAGTATTATTCACTATCGCATAATAAAAGGGTTTTATGCCAAAGTGATCTCTCGCACAAAAAAGAACTTGTTGTCTTTCATCCCATAAAGCAAAAGAGAACATCCCACGCAGGCGATTTAGACAATCTTCCTCCCATGTCAGATAGGCACGTAATATAGCCTCCGTGTCCGATTGAGTTCTAAAGAGATGTTCACCTAGTTCCTGGCGCAATTCCAGGTAGTTATACACTTCGCCATTATAAATAATGCAATTGCCTACATCATCTTTCATTGGCTGATCGCCGGTGGTAAGGTCAATAATGCTAAGCCGGCGATGAGCAAACCCAAGATGATTGTTTTCATGAATCCAGATGCCCTCCCCATCTGGTCCGCGATGTCGCTGGAGGTCATTCATCAACCTTAATTTTTGCTCTAGGTTCGGTACAACCTCGCCAGTTAAACTAATAATTCCTGCAATACCACACATGGTAAA
>DAOUFY010000164.1:0-23079 GCA_034429745.1 Anaerolineales bacterium | reverse complement strand
AAGCCAAATAAGGAGAGAGCAATGGAAGAGAAATATTATGAATCTTCAATGATAGAAGCTCCAGTGCTTGAAAGAGAAGGGACTCTCTCTGAAAAATTGCAAAAGTTTCCGTGGTGGTTTCCGGCATTAATACTCATCGCAATCTTCACCTTTACGATGATTTTTACCACCCAAAATTTTCGCGAGGCTTTTGAATTTATTCAAATTGGTTTATCTATAACCATAACAACAACAATTACGGCCTATTGTTTTGCCATCATTATTGGGTTGTTTGCTGGGTTGGGACGTCTTTCTAAGAATGTGGTGATTCGTAATCTTGCAACATTATATGTGGAAATTATCCGAGGCATTCCCATGCTGGTGCTCATTTTCTATATTGCGTTAGTTGGAGTGCCTACGGTAATAGAAAACCTCAATGCATTAGGTAAGTGGTTTTACAGTATAGGTATAGCTTCTTTGGGTGACATTTTCAGCGGGCTTGATAATCAAGCAGTATCAATGAATGTAAGGGCGATAGTCGCTTTATCTGTAACGTATGGAGCTTTCTTAGCGGAAATATTCAGAGCTGGAATTCAATCCATAGGAAAAGGTCAAATGGAAGCAGCCCGTTCTCTGGGTATGAGTTATGCGCAAGCGATGCGGTATGTCATTCTTCCCCAAGCTATACGTAATGTATTGCCGGCATTAGGCAATGATTTCGTTGCAATGGTAAAGGATTCATCACTTGTTTCGGTTTTAGCTGTGAGAGATATTACTCAAGTGGCGCGTTTATATGCGGGGCGAACATTTCGATTTCGTGAATCTTACACCACTCTTGCGGTAATGTATCTTACAATGACAGTCGTGCTTTCTATGTTGGTACAGTATCTCGAAAGAAGGCTGCGGCGTTCTGTAGAAAAAATGTAAGGTTACTGGGAACAATTGAACGGCGCACAAGAAAATAATTCTTGAAGGCGCCGTTCATACATTTTACGATGCAAACTGGCTTGTTGGAATTTCTTCAAAATTTCAATTTCTCCCTCATAACGTAAAAATTTATCATATGCTTCTAGGGTTAACGCCATACTCAGGTCTAAGTCATCGCGGACAGGCCGCATACACACCGGCACATCCATTCTCTTCAATTCACGGCGGATTTCAACCATTTTCATGATTGGATCCATGATTGTTAGGCGAGAAGATGTAGAAGCTGAGGCCATGGCTTTATCCCACTGGGTTACAAGGTTATCCATCTGAAGATACACATTGCCAATCTTATTAATCCCGCATGGTCCTTCTTGGTAGTACCAGTATAACCCGCTGCTGATGAGAGAACAAAATACCAACAGGGCAATTAAGCTTTTTAAGATGGATTTGGTGAACCATGGTTTACTTTTTGGTTTGGAATTGACTTTAGGAGGAGGTTTTTCTTGAGGCTCTTCCCAAATTTCTTTTAAACTATCACTTTGATCGTAAGGGGGAAGAGAGGCATCATCTAAAGTGGGAATTTCATCTTCTATTGGATGTGATTCTGGCTCGGGTTCGGTTAAAATGTTTTCATTAGGCGGTGAAGTGGAAGATGCCTCATCTTCATCACCGGTTTCAATAGGCGGTTTGTCAGAAAATTCATCTGCAAGTTCTTCTATAGGTTCTTCTAAAATTTCTTCTAAAGGTTCTTCTACTTCTTTGTCTATTTCTGGTTCAAGGGTTTCTTCCTTTTCAGTTTCGATATCTATAACATCTGCAGACGAAAAGTTATCATCTTCTACGTTTTGTTGGGAATCTGCTGCAAGCTCATCGTGCAGATCGCCGAAATTATCCTCTCCCTCTGTTGAAAGGTTAGACTCTTCTGATAAATCAACCTGTTGTGGGGGTTCAGAAATGTCTTCGATGGAAAAATCAACTTCATTCAGGTAAGAAGCAGCTTTTTGCAGGTTTGAAAGCCTCTCGATTGCCTCAGCATGATTGGGTTCAAGAGCAAGTACCTTTTCAAGGCATTCAATAGCTTGCTGTTGCGGAACGACTTGGGAGAGCATCAACCAACCTTCGATGTTATTTGGCTCTTCAATAATGAGCTCTGCAAGGGATCGCTGGGCAAAATCTATATTGCCTTGTTCTATGGCTACTTTTGCTTGTTCAAGTTTTGACATAATTATTCGTTTTCAACAATGATAGATTCCCGCACGAAGATGTGAGGATGGTTTGGGATAGTAACCAAACCTTTTATGGTGTACAACCCCTCAATGGATGGTGCATGGATCGTGCCAGTAAAGGTGTTGTTTCCTTGGGGATAAAGCCGGCAGGATAATGGTTTTAACTCCCGCAGGTTAGGGCTGCTGCCCGGCAAAGCTTGTTGCCAGACCACCTGAATTTGCACCTTAGCATCCAGCTGTGGTGTACTTTGTTCTTCAATATTGGGACTATCAAGATGGGTGGAAGCGGTCAATATTCGTTGGTTGATAGAAACTGTTAAGTGAATAGCATCTTTAGGGGCTAGAATTTGGGGTTGAACATTTATAGAGACATCAAACTGTGGTTGGATAGATTCAGTCCCTTTAGTAAGTGAAAATTTTTCATATAGCTCCCATGAAAGCAGGCTTAGAACAGTTGAATGGGAATATAATTCTCCATGGGACGCTGAAAATGGATATATACGTTGGGCAGCGGGAAGAATGGCGCTGCGTAGAGGCACTGTTCCATCTCCGACTTCGTGCTGGATCCATTTTACGTTTTTCCAAAGACGTTGAGCGCCAAGTGACACGATCCCTAAATTGGTTGTTGGTTGCTTTTTACCAACAATACAAAGGGCTTCTACACTGTTCCTCTCACCTAAGGTGTTATGGAATAATGCTGCGGATTGAAGATAATTAATAGCCTGCTCTTTTTGCTGAGTGTTTTGTGGAAGCCATCCTTCATCCTCAAGGATATTAATGGGATGATTATTATCATCGAAAAGAAAAGGCTGAGAGAAAGGAAACAGCTGATAAATGGAAGGGAAGGTGCGGAGAGTACTTTGGGTAAGTTCTGGCAAACCAAATAGTGAAAAGCGCCGCCTCAGTAATATATCTAGTCCTTCGAGATATACTTGCAGAGCTTTAGGTGATCCTTTAACAGGGGTACCGAGTAAAAACAATCGTTCTACATACTCTTTGCCACCGAGCTGTTCAATGTACCAGCGAGCTACATTTCCTCCATTGCTGTGAGCAATAATCCATGCTTTTGACTGAGGGTGAAAGCTGTGCCAGCGTTGGATTGCTTCACCTAATTGTTGAGCTGAAATTCGATTGTCTTGGCGCCAATCATAAGGAAAAGTATAGACATTTTTTTCTTTTTCATTGCCCTCTAACCGATAACCCATTTTGCATAAAGCTGAGAATAACTGCTCGTAATGCTCCAATTTCACCCAAGGGGAGGCAATGAAAAGTTCATCCATTAATTGAAAGGCTTCAATTTCTTCGTTAGGATAAGCAAGTTGATGAAAGTATTGCTCCAACCAAGTGTGCCATTGGAGTGGATTTAGGGGCAGGGAAGAAAAATCAAGCCATACCACCTCACCACTGCTTTTTTTCCGCAACTTGCTTCCCATGAAGCCGGGAATGATTACTAGGTAATGAGGTGGTATTTTCATTTGCAAAACGAGATCAATATGCTGGATGCGATGTTATGCTGATCGTATCAAAATTGATTTGCGTAGGCTCGCCTTAAAGCTTCGAAGCAAATGGTAACCAATAATGGATTATTGCTTGGCAAATCTTCTCGACTTAGTGCAAGCAGAGCTCCTTGGGCGTATTTAAACTCGTCAAGCTTGCCACTTTGGAGCAATTTGTGGCGATAAGCTTTTAATTCGTTAACGAGGTTTGTCCGCATCTCTGGAGTGAAGATTTTAGCCGCCATATCCATGGAAGTTTCAATCATAATATCGGAGATTTTTTCTTGGAGAGCTGAAAATTCTTCATCTTTGCCGGCTTCAAAAGCTTCGCGAGCTTTTGCACCTAACGGTCTAAGTTTATTGACTAATTCTTCGGTGAGCCAGGGCTTAACGATATGTTCTGGGAGATGCAATGGATTTGCTTCATCTCGCACAAGCAGAAGAACTGCACTCTGTTCAAGCTGCAACACTTCTGCAGCATCATGCTGACGCAATGTGGGGTTTGCAGCATAAAATGCCATTAGGCGCGCCTTCTTTTCCGGATCGCTGACTAATTTCACAGCGAGGGCTTCTGCTTCTTCTAGACTCATATCTCCTAATTTTGTAACATCAGCGCCCAATTCTTTTAGGAATGCTTTGCGGCGAGCTTCAATTTCTGCTTCCCATTCATCCCAGCCAAAGCGGAACATTTCTAAAAGGAATAAGTTGATTTTGGTTGGTGATTCAACCATCCGGTAAGCCGTGTAAAGGAGCAGCTGACCTTCGAGATATTGACCTTTGTTGACGTAATCCGGCATAGCGATGAGCAGGTGACGGGCAAGATCGTAGCGTTTATCAGGTTCTGTTAGATAATTGGTACATAACTCTGCAATATCAGCAAAGCTCAAAGGAGGTACAACGCCAACTTGAGGATAGCCTAATGCCTCTAGCGCGCGTTGAACGTCTGCGCCAGAGTAACGAAAAGGTTTGAACTTTTCATCAGCATATACTTTTTTAGACAAGGCAAATAGTTTATCAGCGTCCTTGGCGAGTTGGTTAAACTCCTCATGATATGCCTCTAATTTTTTAGCGGCTTCATCAATCTTTGGCTGCATGGATTCATAAGTTCCAATAATTGACGTTTGATCCGACATATTTCACTCTCCTTTTGATAAAAGTACTTATTACCGATCTGCCGATTTTTCTAAATAATTGTATAAATATATTATACGAAATGTTTTTATTTTGTTAGCATAAATCTTTGTAAAAAAGACTCGAATTGTTTATTAATATCTTGCAGATAAGCGAAAAATCAATCTCAAAGCTAATTAATCTTCTGATTCCCTTGAAGGTTCTTGGCTAGGTTTTCTTTTAGATAAGTATGGATGAATCTTAGCAAGATGACGACCCGGCAAACAGCCTTGAAGCAGCACATATTGATTTTTATATTCAATACGTTTCACTGTTCCATAATGATGCATAAGGTTAAGTATATTCCCATCAGCATAAGGTACTTTCAAAGAAACTGGATATTCATTTTCAAAAAGAAATTGCTGAACCGTTTGCAATAATTCTTCAATTCCTATATTTTTCAATGCAGAGATGGCGATTGTATTTTCAAAACCGGCTAAGGATTCTTGGACACTTTTAACATTACTTAGCAAGTCTATTTTATTCAGAACATTTATTATGGGAATATGACTTGCTCCAATTTCGCGCAGGGTTTGAAATACGGCAAAGGATTGTGCAATGGCATTAGGATGAGATATATCAATTACATGGAGAAGTAAATCGGCTTCGGTTACTTCCTCAAGTGTGGCGCGAAAAGCTGCTACAAGTGTGGTAGGCAATTTTTGGATGAAGCCAACCGTATCTGTAAAGAGTGCTTTGCGTTTTCCTGAAAGGTTGACGCGGCGGGTAGTAGGGTCTAGGGTAGCGAAAAGCTGATCGGCTACAAATACGTCAGCGTTAGCTAGGCGGTTTAATAGGGTTGATTTTCCTGCATTCGTGTAGCCTACTAAAGCAACGACGGGCAGACCTGCATTCTGACGCTTGCGGCGATACTGAAGGCGATGCCGGCGAACGTTTTCCAGCTCCGCTCTTAGTTTGTCAATTCGGCGGCGGATCTCTCGGCGATCAACTTCGAGCTGAGTTTCTCCCGGACCGCGCAAACCTACTCCCCCCACACTGCCCGTTCTCCCTCCGCCCCCACCGGCTTGGCGGGCTAAATGCGTCCAAGCTCGAGTTAAGCGTGGCAGACGGTATTCGTATTGGGCAAGTTCTACTTGCAAGGCGCCCTCACGAGTGTGTGCATGCTGTGCAAAAATATCTAGGATGAGTGCGGTACGATCTAGGATGCGAACCTTTTCCAAAAATATGTTTTCCAACTCTCTTTGATGTCGCGGCGAGAGCTCTTCATCAAAAATGAGTAAATCTGCTTGGTTTTCTTCAACCAATGCTTTTACTTCTGCGAGTTTCCCTTGACCTATCAAAGTTTTTGGATTAGGGGCAGATAATTTCTGAGTAACTTCACCAACAACTTCTAACCCGGCTGTCTCGGCTAGTAGAGCTAGCTCTCGCAGTGAATCCTCTAAAGAAAGGATATTCCCCTGATTGGATATTTCCACTCCAATCAGCATGGCTCTCTCTTTAGGTTTCGCGGTTGATTCGAGAAATGTTCTCATGGCAGTGATTTTTCTCCCATTTTTTGTTTGATCCAAGTGCTGACTACATCACCGACGATTTTTAGGCTTTGAGCTGAGACTTTATCTATTGTATCTTCGGATGTATGCCAGTATGGATAATCGAAGTCAATCAGCAGGACAGCAGGGATGTTGTTTTTGATAAATGGTAAATGATCATCAATAATTTGGTATTTCTTTTGGGCTGGAAAGGCTTTTTCATATCCTAGAGAAGCTGCAACACTCCATATTTCTTGGGTGAGGAGTTCGTCAGAATTGATCTCTTGATAGATGGCGAGGTTTTCATCACCGATCATATCTATGATGACAACAGCTGTTGGGGCAGGTGATAATTGCTCAACAAATACGCTTGATCCCATGATCCATTCGTTACCGTCAATGCCACCGCTGTCTTCCGCATCGAAGAATACCAGCCAACATTCTCCCTGCGAAAATTTAGGGAGGGTGCGGGCAAGTTCTAATAAGACAGCTACCCCCGATCCACTATCGTTAGCGCCGGGTACTGGCAGATGCCTTTTGGCGGGATCTGGATCATGATCAGCAATTGGGCGTGAATCATAATGTGCACCAATAATAATCCATGGTAAACCATAACCTCTTTTTGCGATGATGTTACGGATGGGGACATGGTTCTTCATTGAGGATTGCACTTCTACTTTCCAATCCCATTTTTGCAGTTTTTCTACTGCCCATGAGATAAATTTATCGTGGGCTTCGCTACCAGGAATTCGCGGTCCAAACTGAACCTGTTCAATGACCCATATTTGTGCTTGATCGCCACTGATAGGCGGGGCTGTAGGAAGGAACTGTTCCCAGAAACTATTAGATCCGCATGCAGGTGCAACTGCTAGTGCGAAGAACGTCAGAAGGACTATAATCGTTTTATTTGCTTTATCTTGTATTTGCAATATTCCTTTCATAGGTTTTAATTTTCTGTTTCCTTAATTCTATTATAACAAAAAATGTTGAAAAGCCTTTGTTAGCTTATTACTGATATTTTTATATGACCTTAGGTGCTTATTCTTTTTCATGAATAAAAAACATTAAATATTGTTATCATGATGATATCTGTAATTAATGTCTCTCATCATTTATTTATCCATTTATTTATATAATTTATCAATTTTCGTGTATAATTGTAATTGTGAAACATTGGCTTAAACGCAGGTTTCACATAATGAAAAGAGATTGTTGGAAGCACGGCATTAAAGGATAGAGACGCGTTTATTTGACGCGAGTGGAAAACCATTCTTATAGTGGAATTATGTTGAATCGTGTATTGGGGATTAGTTGAGCTATAATTATCATTTTTAGTAATTAAAGGTGTGCAACAGCTATAGGAGAAATGAAGCGAAAAAGTTTGCACCAATTAATGAGTAAAAGTAAAGTAAAGGCAAAACCTTGCATACGATGATTCAAGTAACCATATAGAATGGTTAGACGCGTAATATAAAATTTAAAACTTCTCGTTGTGGGAAGAAGTAATAGAATCCTAAGATAGTGAGGCCGTGGAGAGAACATCTCTTTACGGTTTTTTTGTTTTATGAGGAAGATGAAAGGTATTATTACAGCGATTACACCACAAGAAAAGAATGCCAAACGGGTGAATGTTTTCATTGATGGAAATTTTGCCTTTGGATTGGATGGAATGCTTGCTGCGATGCTGTATGTGGGTAAGCCTTTAAGCGAGGAAGAAATTAGTGAACTTTTAGCTGAAGATGAAAAAACAAAGGCTTATCAAAAGGCTATTAGGTATATAGGCATACGACCGCGCACAATTGCAGAATTGCGTCATTACTTGCAAAGCAAATCGTTTTCCGAAAAGGTGATTTTAGAAACCATAGAAAAGTGCCTTTCACAGCAGTTGATAGAAGATGATGAACGTTTTGCGACAAATTACATTGAAAGCCGATTTCAGAATCATCCGATGGGTGGAAGAAAATTATTTTACGAGTTAAAACGATTAGGAATTTCAGAGGAGGTTATTGAACAGAAAACCAAAGACTTAATGCCAAACGAAAAGGAATACGCAAGACAGACAATTCAGAAACTAATAAAAAGATATTATGGGTTGGATAAACAAAAATTTTCTTTTCGGTTAAGCCAGGCTCTCTTGCGACGCGGTTTTTCTTATGACGTTGTGCGAGAAGTTGTTCAAGAAGCTTGGCAAGAAGTACAATAAATAAAACGATGTATTATTATTATTTATCGAAATTTTATCATTATAACGATATAGACTAGGAATAGGAAATGAAGCCATGAATACAATGCCACTAAATGCACCATTTTTCATTTTTGTCATCATTGACATAATAATGCTTCTCATCGGCGTGGCAATAGGTTACGTGATTAAGCATTACCAAGTACGAGCAGCCATTCAAAAAGGGCAACGTGAAGCACATCAGCTCATTGAGAAGGCGAAAGAAGAAGCGATGAAGATAGAGCTTCAAGCGCAGAATGAGGCGATTGCACTGCGTGAAGCCGCTGAAAAAGAGATTGCGAGGCGAAGAATTGAAATATCGCGCGAGGAAGACCGGTTACAACAGAGGCGCGAAAATCTTGATTCATTGTTGGACAAAGTTGAGCGGCGTCAGCAGGAGTTGAATAAAAGACAAAGTGCATTAGACAAACGCGCTAACGAAATTGAGAAAATACGCATGCAGGAGATGGAGGAATTGACGCGTATATCTCAAATGACAGTTGATGAAGCTCGCAAGGTATTGTTGGAAAAAGTTGAAAAAGAAGCCCGCGATGAGATGGCAAAGATCATTCGTCAAATAGAGGCGGAAGCCCGTGAAGAAGGGGAGAATAGAGCTAAGCGAATCATCACAGATGCTATTCAGCGAGTAGCTTCAGAACATGTAGCCGAGACCACAACCAAAACGGTTCAACTCCCATCGGATGAAATGAAAGGAAGGATTATTGGCCGTAATGGACGCAACATTCAAGCTTTTGAGCAAGCCGCTGGTGTAGATGTGATTGTGGATGATACGCCGGATGCTGTTATTATCTCCTGCTTCGATCCAGTTCGACGCGAGGTTGCCCGCCGAGCGTTGGAGAAACTTGTTATTGATGGGCGTATTCACCCCGCTTACATTGAAAAGGTACTCCAAGATGAAAGAAAAGAGATTGAGAAAGAAATCATTGAGGCAGGGGAAGAAGCAATTTATGAAGCGAAGGTAACAGGTTTGCACCCAGAAATTGTTAAGATGCTAGGCAGATTAAAGTTCCGCACCTCATATGGTCAGAATCAATTGGCACATGCAGTGGAGACATCCAAGATCGCGGCAATGATTGCAGCCGAAGTTGGGGCGGATGTAGAGGTGGCCAAACTAGCAGCCTTACTTCATGATATAGGCAAAGCAATGGACCATAATTTTGAAGGTACCCACGCTCTCATTGGGTCAGAATTTGTCCGCCGGTATGGAGTAAAAGCAAAGGTAGCCAATGCTATTGCTGCTCATCATCATGAAACTACACAGGAAAGTCTGGAAGCCGTTATTGTTGAAGCAGCCGATGCAATTTCTGGTGCTCGGCCAGGGGCGCGGCGCGAATCACTGGAGCAATACATTCAGCGAGTACGGGCATTGGAAGATATTGCCAATTCCCAAAAAGGAGTAAGCTCGTCATATGCTTTACAAGCCGGCAGGGAGATTCGAATTTTTGTTCGGCCGGAAGAAATTGATGATTTGGCTGCCATTCAGTTGGCAAAGAACATTGCTAAGGAGGTTGAAGAATCCTTGCAATATCCGGGACAGATCAAGGTTACTGTTATTCGGGAAACTAGAGCTGTAGATTACGCTAAATAACATCTCCGCCTAAAAACGGGTTTTCTATTTTTTCCGTACCGATTGAAGTTTCGGGTCCATGTCCTGGATAAACGAGTGTTTCATCAGGCAGTATTAATAGATGCTGCCTGATGCCATTCATTAATTGCTGCCAACTACCGCCAGGTAGATCTGTTCTGCCGACTCCCCCCTTAAACAAAACATCTCCGCTGAGCAAGACCTGTTGTTCTGCACAATAATACACAACGTGTCCTGGTGTATGACCTGGAATATGCAGCACTTTAAAGGTGTAGTTGCCTAAGTTCAAGCTACAGTTGTGGCTTAACAATTTTTGTGGTTCCGGGCCTGCTTTCATTGGCAAACCGAATAAAGGCGCTCCGCCATCCATTTTCCATAACGGAAGGTCGTCGGGATGGAGCGCAATGGGTACTTGATTAAAAGCGCTTGCCAATGAATGTGCAGCGCCAATGTGATCAAAATGGGCATGGGTGATCCATATCTCTTGCAAATGGGCATGAAGAAGATTTAACTCTTGAAGAATTTTGGGTGTATCATCCGCGGGGTCAACAACCACAGCGGTTTGGCTTTCTTGGTCGTGAAGGATATAGCAATTGGTCTGTAACGCTCCAAGGATTAAAGGCTTAATAGACAACAAAGTATTCTTTCCTTTCTCAAAATTCAAGATATTAACGATTATTGAAGTGATTCTTGGGATGGTATAGATCGCTTCTTTTTAGATTTCTGGGGGTACTCATTTGGGTTGAGAAGTGGAGATTCTTCTAATACCTGCTGATAAATCGTTTCAAAACCCGCACGCATATGATCCAAACTATGCTTTTTTGCTCGTTCTAAGCTGGCTGCGCCCATTTGCTCCCATAATTCTGGGTGATCAGCTAAATATGCCATTTTTTCAGCAGCTTGATCCACATCGCCGGATTTAAACAAGAACCCATTTTCTCCCTCAGTTACCAGTTCTGGCAAAGCTAAAGCATCGGCAAGAAGAACAGGGCGACCTGTTGCCATAGCTTCTAATGTTGCTATACTAAGGAGTTCTGCTTGGCTAGGCATGGTAAAAATATCAACACTATTGAGCAAGGCGGGAAGGTGGTCATTTGGGATATAACCTGTAAAGCGCACTTCGTCGTAAAGCTTTAATTGATCAACCAGCTCACTTAATTTGCTTAGATTAGCCCCTCGGCCGGCAATGGCAAATTGGATATCTTTTCGTTTTAATTTGTGAAGAGCTTTGATGATGACATCCAATCGTTTTTCTCCATCTACTCGTCCGACAAAAAGGAAAACAACCTTTTTAGGATCCAAACCGTATCTCCTTCTCCAAGTAGAACGGTTGATGGTAGGATCCGGATAAAACCGATCGAGATTGACTCCGCAGGTAATGGGTTGTGGATGAACGTTTAATCCTTTGTCTTGGAGTATCTTTACGGCTACTTTCGATTGGGCAGTTACAAGGTCTAGACGTCTATATAGAAAAAGCATCCAAGACCAAAGCAAACCATCAAATGATTTTTTAAATTTTGCAAGGGCTGGCATTACTGGAGCAATATTTTCAGGAACAAAGTGATTGGTACCGATAACTTTTAACCCGTAATGTTTAGCAATGTAATATACATAGTAGCATAATGGGTAATGATCTTGAATATGAACAATATCTGGTTTAAACCTTTTGATGGTTTGATGGATAATGCCAGCGGGGAAAGGGGTATAGAGTGCATCGGGATGTAAAAAGCTAAGTCCTATCGTCCATAGATATTGAACATCTACTCCATTTTTTTGAGTACGATAAGTTTGACCTTGATCTGAAGGTACAATAACACTTACAGAGTGAAATTTTGCTAGCTGCTCAGCTAAGTTAGAAGTAAAAATTGCTTGTCCATTAGAAAATGGCGCGTAGGTGGAACTGGCAATGAGGATGCGCATGATAAGATTTTCTCCGTAGGTTAGTTCATGAAAAAGGGAAAATAGTGAAAACGTTAATGAAGGACTGTGTTGGCAGAGTCATTGTTAATCTCCACAATGTCTTTATCTTCTTTGATGAAGTGTCGAATAACCCAAATGCCAATCCCCAGGATGAGAAGTATGGATACACCAATGCCGATGTAATGAACACCTTTTTCAACTTGTTTTATTGCTTCGGTTGCATAGTACCCACAGAGCACTAATGAGCCAGTCCATAATGTTTCGCCAACGAGTAAAGCCGGCAGCCATTTTTTTATAGGTACTTTAGCCAGCCCGGCTGCGATGAGAGAAGGTATCATCAGGCCTGCGGATAATTTAGCCAAAAAGAGGACTTTAGCTGCGTGAGAATGAATATGAGCTTGGATTTTTTCGATATGCTGGCGTTTTAGTCCTAGCCAATTTCCATATTGATATGCCCATTCAATTTTGCCGAGGTAGCCTACTGAAAACCAAATGAGATCAGCAGATAGGTTGCCTGCAGCAGCTGCGATAAAGACCCATCCTGGCTGCATAAAGCCGGCAGAGGAAGCTGCCGCACCAAGCAAAGTCATTAGTGGACCTTCTACTGCAACCAGGATAGCGAGGACGATATAATGCATTATACTGGGATTAATAATCCAAACGCCCCCTTCACTAGTCAGCCAGAAGCTATGAACCAAATCGAGCAAGTTAATCATAATATCCGCACAAGGTGTTCTTCGGAATAACTAATACTAATTATACAACAAAACTTAGAGAATGCGAGTCTCAATCTTGCGTTTGGCAAATTCATCAATAATGAGTTGAGGATCAACAGCAAGTTCAACTGGCTTTGCGCCTGGGGATATTTTTTTATCAACTTGAAGTTGCATGATGATTGCACAATGCCATCCTGTCAATCGCTCCATTGCGGTAAAACCTGTTTTTTCATCGAAATAATCTATGAGCTGAATATAGCGTACAGCTTGTTTACCGTTGTGTATTCCGCATAATTTAACATAAATGATTGCCATGTCTTTTATAAATGGAGCGTTGATTTTTTCACCAAGCAGGATATGAAATAGTTCGCGCGGGATTACTTCGCCTGCACTTAAACGGATGGGTTTTTCGGAAAATAAGCCTAGAGCTTTGTATGCGCGCATCCATTCCCAATGTTTTGGATGACGTAAAGTTTTATTTTCATAGCGCTGAAGTTTACCTTTGAAACTCCATGGGGGAGTAGATGCGCCTCCGGAAATGAGGTCGGCTTCTAATGTTCCGATGCCGGGAATATCAATGAGTTCTGGTTCGCTGAGGGTATCTATGTAAGCTATTTCTCCATTGCGTAGCACAACTGCTTTTCCGTCCATTTCATTGGTTAAGCCATTCAAATTAAAGGTGCTTTGGTAATACCAAGGCGGCTGCATTTGTTGGGGCAAGCCAGCATCATAGATAATTACCTCAGTTACCTTGTCGAGCAGAGAAAGAGCATAAGCACCTAAATTATTAATGAAACCAGGTCCCATTCCGCAATCTGGGATGACACTTACAGAAGCTTGCTGGGCTTGATCGTCAAGAGACAGCTGCTTCCAAACGATGTCCGTATTGCCGCCCATATCACAAAAATGACAATGGTTTTGTATAGCAATTTCGGTTAATAAGAGATTGTAATAATAAGGCACTGCACTGAGAACAGCATCTTTACCTTGCATCAATCGCTGAACAGCTTCAGAATCAGCAGCATCTAAGGCAGCTGCGTGAACAATTTCTTTATTCAGCATACGGTTTAAACGGGCTGCAGCCCGCTGTGCAGTGGAGAGATCGCGATCAGCAAGTGTAATAGAGCAGGCTTTGCCGAAAACAGCCAAATCATAGGCAGCAGCCGTACCTTGCCGGCCGGCACCGATGATTAAGTATTTGTATTTTGATGAAACGCTCATATTGACTAATTCCTGTGTTTTTCCTCAACCGGAATATATTCTATATCATAACCAAAGTAGGAGGGGCTAAGAAGTTCTAAGCCGCGGGGGGTTCGCCATTCCGCTGGTGCTGGAATCCCAACGATTGAAACATGCATACCTTGATGAAAGTAAGGGTTTAAGTTCGGTTCGTTGGTTTCCTCATTGAAAAGACAGATTAAGTCGGGCACTGTAATGTCCGGTTTCCCATCCCTCCAAGCTATGATATGTTCATTTTTTAACCAGATATGATATTCACTGCCTTTATATTCATTTATCCCATCAATATAGACATCACCAACAGTAAAACCGGCTTGAGTATCATAATGATATTTCGATATTTTTCCTTCAAATAGAAAGTACCCGTTAGTGAATTCTGCAATACTCAAGGCAACGCGTTTGCCATTTTCTTTCGCTTTTCGATAGGTTTTACCGATAGACCAAGCATACGAAATTGCACCTTTTATCACTTTATCTTTCATTACTTTAGCTTGGGCCGGGTGATCAACTACGCCAATGCGATTCTTGCTGGCGACTGCCATAGCTCGAACAAGAGCTTCAGCACGTTGATCATTGACTACCTTTGGTAGAATGGCGACATCACCGAACATATTTGCACATGCGAGAGGGTAGATGGGCAGATTAAAAATATTATAAGTGGAATGTGATAATTCAGGCACAGATCTGCCGGCTGGATCGGCATCAATAATGTATTTGTCAAGTAGCGCTGCTACATAAAAAGCTTCAGCTGTATTCCCCCCACCGAGTTCAGTTGAGATTACCCCATAAAATTCCTGCCTAAAGTATGTTTCGAGGGCTTTATAAGCTAAGTATGGCTCCGGCTCATCTAAAACGGGCAAATTGGCATACTGGGCTTCGAGTTCAGGTGTTGATGGTGAAACACTGCCGCACATGTATGGTGTAGCTATCCAAGCGTCTTCTGGAATTTCAGAAAAATCTACCAATCGAAAACGTTTGCCAAGTTGCAATGCCTTATCTATAAGGCGCAATCCATCTTCAAGCGAACCGCCACCCCCAGTGCCCAAAATGGTACATCCGTAAAGGATGTCATATAAGTCCTGTTTTTCTAGTGCAATCATTGGAATCTCCCGATAATAATAAACTATGGATTGAGCAATTCTTCTGCTAAAGGTTTAAGGTCAGGGTGAATGATTTCTCCGCAGTCAAGTATTTGTACGCCATCTAACCAAACGGAGGAATTTAAACAAATACCATCAAGATGCGATTTAGCTTTAATCCCATCTGGTGGAGCATCAACAGCACTAAGGTAGCCTAATCCCCATTCTGTACAGCCCCATACTCTTTCGTCTTCTAATACTTTTCCACACAGTCTTGCGCCTGGATTGAAGCCATAACATCCATGCGCTATACGATACATATTAGGATCGTTAAAACTGTTCAACCATCTGCGCAATTCTTGCGCTTGAGCTCCTCCTTTTATGTTTTTAACTATCCCTTGTTCTACCTCTAAGAGGATGGGCTCTTTAAGCAGTCCACAGGGGGGAGATATGGTTCCATCAAAGACTAAATTTCCTTGGATGGAATTAAAATCAGGAATAAAACTGATTTGACCGCCAAGAAAATGCATACCTGGGGTGTTGCATAAACCATCATCGCATGATACATTGCGTTCGGGAAGAAGCTTAAAGGTTAAGTCATTACCAGCTGGGGTAGTTATCCGGGCATGCTTTGCTTGCTGAGTCATCTCGGTAACAACATGCATAAATTTGGAAAGAGGGGCAACCTTTACCCTTCCAATTAACCTAACCATCATATCAACTGTCATTCCAACTAAACACATGTATCGAAGCTTATTATTTTTTGACATAGCTATCTCAAAAGGGGTGGAATAGAGGAGCCACTGCTCGTTAAATTCAACCCATGCGTCAGCACCTATAAGAGCCCCTGTAAGAGATTCAATGGGAAGCATATCATCAGCAGCCTTGCCAACACCTAAAGGTGAGGCAAGAGTAATAACAAGCGGTTTAGCACCAGCGGCAAAAGCGGCAGCTGCGACTGCATCAATTACTCTTTGATCGCTTTGGGTATCAGCAGTGATCACAAGAGTCTCACCTAATTTTAGACAGAACATATCATTTACCAACACTTGTGCAGCTTTAGCAAGTTCATAAGAAAAGAAATCTGCCATGTTTCTCCTTTGTTATTGATAAATTATTGATATAAATGACAAGCAACAGAACGATTTTCTTTTAAAAGACTGGGGGGTTCTAGAGTTTTGCATATTTCCATCACTTGGGGGCAACGAGTATGGAAACGGCAACCGGATGGCGGATTTATAGCACTAGGTACATTACCTTCCAGTGTTTCTAAGTCATCTATACTTTTCATTGAAATTGATGGAATGGCGTTGAATAATGCTTTGGTGTAAGGGTGCAATGGAGAGTGAAAGATTTCGTTAGCTGTTCCCATTTCAACAATTTTTCCGAGGTACATAACAATAATTCGATCGGACATATAATAAACAACACTTAAATCATGCGAAATGAGGATGTAAGTTAAGCCCAATTGGCTTTTTAATTTTATTAACAAATCTAATATTTGTGCTTGGGAAAGAATATCAATGGAGGAGGTTGGTTCATCTAGAACCACTAATTTAGGTTCTAAAGCCAAAGCGCGGGCAATGGCAATTCTCTGTCTCTGACCGCCGGAAAACTCGTGGGGATATTTATACATGCTTTGGCGAGATAGACCTACCATGTCAAGCAGTGATTCGATTCGCTGAAGCAATTCAGCATGTTTGAGTTTAAGATGAACTGTCAAAGGTTCGGCGATTATATCCCTTACAAGCATTCTGGGATTAAGCGACCAAAACGGATCCTGAAAAACAATTTGGATATGTTTGCGCACTTTTTCGCGAAGTTGGCTTTGTGAGATTCGAGTAATATCTAGTCCGTTAAAGAAAATGGAGCCTTCTGTTGGGTCTTCTAGTCGTAATAGAACATTGACTAAGGTGGTCTTACCACATCCAGATTCTCCAACTAACCCAATAACTTCACCTGGCTGAATTTCCAAGTCGATACCATCTACTGCTTTTACCCAATTCCTTTTAAAAGGGAATAATGCGTCACCGCGTACTGGGAAATATTTCTTTAATGATTTTATGCTTACTAAGCTATTTTCCATCACGATGTACTCCTGTCAAGGAAAAAACATGCAACTTTTCTACCATCGGGGTAAGACTCCAGCATTGGCATTGTGGTAGCACATTTTTCTTTTGCTAATGAACAACGCGAAGTATAAGGGCATCCAATTTCAGTATCTGGTTTGATATGGATATTGGAAAATTTTAACTGTTCGGATTTATCCCGCGGAATAGCACTGATTAATGCCTGTGTGTAGGGATGGAGTGGGCTGCGAACTACTAAGTAACTGGGACCTTCTTCAATTAATTTTCCACGGTAAAGAACCCCAGCGGTTTTACAAAATATATTGATAAGCCCTATGTTATTTGCGATGAATAATATACTTATTTTCAGTTCTTTTTGAAGTTCTCCGATGAGCTTGAGGATGCCGGCTTGGATGGTAACATCCAAATTCCGAGTTGGTTCATCAGCAATCAAAAAGTCAGCTCCACAAGAAAGTGCAATCGCGATGATAACCCGTTGACGCTGTCCGCCACTTAGCTCATGAGGATATTTATTTAACGTGTTTGTAGCGTCGGGCAGTTTAACCATATCTAAAAGCTCTATCGATCGGTGAAATACTGCTTGGCCTTTTAACCCTTGTTGTTTTTCAATTACACGAGCTATTTGCTGACCAATTGTAAAAACAGGGTTGAGGGTGGACATGGGGTCTTGGAAAATCATTGCCATTTTTCTACCAAGGTAATTTTTGCGTAACTCTTGCTCGCTTTTTTGCAGCAGATTTTCACCATTGAACCAAATTTCGCCGCTATAAATAACTGCGGCTGGTTTTTGCAGCAAGCCTAATATAGTAAAAGCCAAAACAGTTTTACCAGCTCCACTTTCTCCAACCAAACCATAAGTTTCACCTCGGGCAATGGAAAGATGTTCAATGTCGAGAACTTTCCTTTCGCCTTCAAATGTTTTAAAGCCTACTGAAAGATTCTTTATTTCAAAGTAAGGTTCCAAAGCATACCTCTTAAATCTTACGAGTCCGCGGGTCAAGCACTTCGCGGACGCCATCACCAACAATATTGAATACTAGAACAGTAATAAAAATAGCGATGCCCGGAAAAGTGCTGTACCACCAAGCATTAAGGAAATATGTACGGCTTGTAGATATTAGCAGCCCCCATTCGGGGGTTGGCGGTTGGGCTCCAAGGCCTAAAAAACTTAGAGCAGCAATGGTTAAGATTACTCCCCCAATATCCATAGAAGCCTGAACAATTACAGGTGCCATTGTGTTGGGTAGAATGTGCGAGAAAATAATTCGGTAAGTTGGAGTGCCAATAGCGCGAGCAGCGCGCACAAATTGGCGTTCTCGAATAGATACTGCCTGACCTCTTATGATTCGAGTGTACCAAGGCCACCATGATATAGCAATGGAAAGCATAGCGTTTTGCAGGCTTGGACCCATGAAAGCAGAAATAGCGATAGCCAGTAAAAGTGATGGGAATGAAAGAAATATGTCCGTTATTCTCATTATTAGTTCATCGAAAAATCCTCCTAATCCTCCTGCAATTGCGCCTAAGGGAACCCCGATCAATAGAGCAAGACCAACGGCAACAATCGCGGTTTGTAATGAAATGCGCGTACCAAAAATAATTCGTGAAAGCATATCTCTTCCTAACTCATCTGTCCCAAAAAGGTACTTGGGAGATGGAGGGAGGAGTTTGTCTTGAGGATTTGTAGTGCTCATAGCATGAGAAGGATAAGGGGAGATAAATGGGGCGAAAATGGCAATCAAAATTAATAAACCAATAATGATAAGTGATATTCGTTGCAGTTTATTCCGATTTATCAAGTACCATGATAAACGGATCTCACGCAAGCTTGGTTGAATACTATAAAGAAAATTATTTGCCCAATTCAACATAGTTCCTCAGGTTCTTACTCGTGGATCTAATGCTATGATGATGTCGGCAATCAAGTTTAATATAACGTAAGAAAACGCAGAAAAGATTGTAACCCCCATAATGGCGGGGTAGTCAAGCCCAGTAACAGCTGACGCAATATAGCTGCCAATACCGGGCCAGAAAAAAATCGATTCTGTTAAGAAAGTATTGACTAAAGTATAACCGATGGACAAAGCAACAACGGTGGAAGTCGGACCAATAGAATTTTTAAGCGCATAAGACCAAAGAACTACTCGCTCACTTAAGCCATAAGAACGGGCTGCTGTAATGTAATCTTCATTAAGAATCTCAAGCAAGGCGGAGCGTGTCATTCGTGCAACAAGACCTACTGGGTACATTCCAATAGTAATGCCGGGCAGGATGATGTGCCAGAGAGCATCAAGAAATACTCGGAAATTGCCTGTGATTAAGGAATCGATCATGATGAAACCAGTGATATTGGGAATATCCATGGTTATTTTGATTTCAGTACTTAATTGACCACCCATGGGAAAAAGACCAAGAGTTCGAAAGAAAACTAGCTGAAGGATCAATCCAATCCAGAAGGTTGGCAAAGAAACAACGCCTATTGAGAAGAGCCGGCTGGCATGATCTATCCATTGGTCTTTATATTTTGCGGATAAGACACCAAGCGGTATTCCGATAAAAACAGCGGCAATGGTTGAAATAAGCACTAGTTCGATAGTGGCTGGCAAATTTTCTTTCAGCTCTAAGATAATTGGTCTGCGTGTTCTGAGAGATTCGCCTAAATTTCCGTGAAAGATATCGAGTAAATATTTCCAGAATTGTATGTATAAGGGTTGATCGAGCCCAAGTTCAATTTTTGCTCTTGCGATTTGTTCAGCAGTTGCACGCGGACCTGCCCATTTTGCAGCAGGATCGGAAGGAACGACCCGCGCTAAAAAGAAGGTGAGCATGGAGACACCTAACAATACAATAATCCCAAGCGATAAACGTTTAAGGATGAAAAATTTCATTTTGTTAAGAACCTTGAAAAAGTTCCGCTAGAACGTAGCCTTCATTACAAGCAGCGTTATAAGAGAGAGTACGTTCTAGCGGTAATCGTAGTCAGCATTTATCCTCAGTGACTTTTTTATTCATAATAAAGTTCATGAGCGAATACAACGTTTGGATAAGCAGGATTGAATTTAAATCCTTTAAGGTTACTTACTGTTACCCAAACATCTTGCCTGTCGTAAATGAATAAAGAAACAGCATCTTCTAATAATATTTTCTGAGATTCGATAAACATTTCTTCGGCTTTAGCTTTATCTGTTACAGTAACTTCGTTGGCTTTGTCAATCAATGAATCGTAATTGGGGTTGGAGTAGTAAGATAGATTGAAAAGTGGCTCATCTTCTGAATGGAAAGTACTAAAGAGGAATGAATAGGGACTTGGCAGGTCAGGCCACCAATACATCATTAGAATATCTTGACGCGCATTTTTATCGGTGCTTTTTGCAAGTTCCCATTGACTATCCCAAGGCATACCACGGATTTCCAAATCTATGTTTAATTTTGCTAATTCGGACTTGTATAATTCCGCAGCGCTTTTTTCGGCTTCGTTGCCTGCGGTATAGGTTAGCAGTAATTTGAATCCACCATCACCAAACCCTGCTTCCTGTAATAAAGCTTTTGCTTTGTCGAGATCGTATTTATATTGAGGCAGCTTATCGCTCCAACCCCATAGTCCATAAGGGACAGCACCATAAGACTGACGACCGTATCCATTGATCACGGTATTAATAACTTGTTGATAGGGAAAAGCATAAGCTAACGCTTGACGGACCTTTACATTATCTAAAGGTGCTTTTTGGGTATTAAGCATGCCGAGCAGATTTTGAAAAGAGGGCTCAACATATACTTTTACTTTAGGGTTGTTTTTAAGGGCGTCAATATCAGTATAGGATAATTCAGCTGCGATTGCAGCTTCGCCGGTTTCGATCATTTGACGGCGCGTTGCCGGCTCTGAAATGTTCTTTATGATGACGGTCTTGATATACTTGTCATTCCATCCCCCCCAATAACCGTCGAATTTTTCCAAAACAACCTCATCGCCCCATTTAGAACTTTTCAGCACATACGGTCCTGTACCGCAGCCTTTTGCCTCTTCTATGTATGAATCGTCAGAATTTACACATTTCTTTGAATAGACGAAAGCTGCATATCCCGTTGAAGCCACTAAATCAAGTGGAGTAACGTAAGACAATTTGAACTCAACTGTTTCATCATCAATGGCGTTCACCTCTTTTACAGCTGACCAAATATAAGATGCACCTGCACCGATCCTCATTGTGCGTTCTATTGAATATTTAACATCAGCAGCAGTCATTGGATCGCCATTTTGAAATTTGACACCCTTTCGCAATTTAAATGTCCAGGTTAAGCCATCTTCAGAAACTTTATAGGATTCAGCTAAAAGAGGTATAACGGTTTTTTTCTCGGGATCATAACGCACCAATTGCTCATAAATTAAGTTATGAACCTGGATGCCGTTGGAAAATTCAATAGCAGGATCCCAACTAGTAAGTGGGGTTGATATTTGGGCTATCAAAGCGAACTGAGGAGTTTCAGCAGGCTTAGCACCACCGCAGGCGGTTAGTATTAAACTAAGAATAACCACCATCAACAAAATTCTAAAAGATTTATACATTGTTCCTCCTTATGAAGTTGAAAAACCTTATATATTTCAAGATTATTTTAGAATTGTTGTCAACGAACAAAAATGCAAATAGACAACGTTATTCAGGCAACAATTATACTATAGAAAGGTAAGAATTTACAGAAAAGGCAAAGGGATTCAGAATTGGTCTCATGTTATAATAAAAGAACTATTTTGATAAACTAATTACAGATTTAGAAATAAGGAATTCTATGAACACATTGCAAGCCATTTTTTCGAGACGAAGCATTCGATCATTTGATACGGAGGTTTTGTCTAACGATACTTTAAGGACCATTGTAGAAGCTGCAGCAGCAGCCCCAAGTGCAGGGAATAATCAAAACTGGTTTTTTATTGTTATTAATGATCATAATCATATACGCCCAATGCGAGCTTTGTCTCCCGGAATAATCGGAAACCCAACCGCTATTATTGTGATATGCACCGATAAAAATAAGATAAGAAATATAAAAGAAGGAAATATTGATGAGATGATTTGGATAGATTTAGGTGCTGCTTTGCAAAACATGCTGTTAGCGGCGCATGAATTAGGTTATGGAGGTTGTCCTATAGGTTCTTTTCATAAAAAAGCGTTAGAAGCATTTCTAAATATACCTGAAAATTTTGATATTCGCTTGCTGGTGGTGTTGGGAAAGCCGAAAAATATTCCTAAAGCCCCACCAAAACGTCCCTTAGAAGAGATATTTCTTGAAGGAAAGTTTTCAGGGAGAGAAAATGGATAACATTAAGTTGAAAGATGATTTATTATATCTTCTTGTCTTTATGTTAACAAGTGCAAGAGGTCTCTATGATGAACCAAGTGAATATGGCGTTTTTCGTCTATTGGACGCAAGCGGTAGGTTGTTAGAGATCATGAAAGATCATGATTTATTAAACGACCGACTCATCTATATTAAAAATTTAATAGATAAGGAACGAGAAAGCAGTATGGATAGCGAAGAACAACGAGAGCACCTAGATGATATCATATTAAAGATGACTGGAGAAATTTAGAATTTGGACAATTGGAGAATATAGCACTATGGGAAAAGAATTGCCACAGGTTGTGATAGTAGGAGCCGGTTTTGGTGGATTGAGAACAGCTCGTGAGCTGCAAAATTCACCTGTCCATGTAACTTTAATTGATAAAAACAACTTTCACTTGTTTCAACCTTTGCTTTATCAAGTGGCAACTGCCGGGCTTGCTCCAGAAGAGATTGCTTATCCTGTACGAGGCATTTTTAGAAATCGTGATCGGTTCACCTTTAGGATGGCTGAAGTAATTGGCGTAGATTTTGAACGAAAACTTGTCTTTACTTCTTCAGGAGATGTGGCTTACGACTTTTT
>DAOUFY010000163.1:0-28305 GCA_034429745.1 Anaerolineales bacterium | reverse complement strand
TTCAATTATATGACAACGGGAATAGGTTTATTAAAAAAAGAATACCCAAAACTTTGCTTAATATCTCGAGCACATGGGGGAGATATTTATCTGGAACGCCATAATCCGCCCTATATTCCATGCAGAGATATGTCCTTGAGTATGGTCGATCATATTTTTACAGCATCGAGAGACGGAGAATATTACTTGAAAAAAAGATATCCTTTATACAGTTCTCTTTTTGAGTCCAGTTATTTAGGTGTTTCTGACCCTATGTTCTCTACTAAATATTCAACAGATAATATTTTAAGAATAGTGTCTTGCTCATCCTTAGTACCGGTAAAACGAGTGGAATTAATATTAGAGGGTGTATTATATACGGCGAAAACTAACCCAGGCAAAAGGTTTGAATGGCATCACTTCGGTGATGGTCCTCTACAAGAAAAATTCAATAAAGCAATAAAAAGCAAATCATACTCAAATGTTGCAATCAATTTCATGGGATTTCAGCCTAGAAATATCATCTTAAATTTTTATCGTGATAATCCAGTAGATGTATTTATCAACACTAGTAGTAGCGAAGGGGGCAATCCTGTATCAATTATGGAGGCAATCAGTTGTGGAATCCCAGTTATTGCTACCAAAGTCGGAGGCAACATGGAAATTGTTTCTGAAGAAAATGGTTTATTATTATCTTGCAATCCAACCAATAAAGAAATTGCGGATGCATTATTATTCTTTGCTAACCCAACCCCTGAAGTACTAAGAAAGCGAGAGAATAGTTATCGGATTTTCAAGGAAAGATACTGGGAAAAAGAGAATTACCCAAAATTTATCAAACGAATTCAGGAAATTCATCAAAAAACACAAAGACTATCGCTGACTAATAAGCAGTAAATACGGAATCTCAATAAGTTATTCACGCGAGGATACCCCTCTCGGTACCGCCGGCCCATTGGCATTAATTCCTAACATCCATGATTCTTTTTTAGTCATCAACGGTGACGTACTCACTAACTTGAACTATAAAGAAATGTGGGATTATCATAAAAACAGCAATGCCGATGCTACCATTGGTGTGTATCAAAAGAAAGTTAATATAGATTTAGGGGTCTTGGAAATATCCCAAGATAATCAAATTACTCACTATATTGAGAAACCCCAGCTTACCTATACTGTCAGCATGGGAGTATATATCTTTAGACCTAGGGTTTTAGACTATATTATTCCCGGAAACTATTTAGACCTTCCCAATCTTATACACAAATTGCTTCGGGATAACCGCCGGGTAAACGCTTATCATTTTCAGGGTTATTGGCTAGATATTGGCAGAATAGACGATTATCAAGACGCAGTACAAATTTTCGAAACCCATAAACAACTCTTCCTTGTACCTTGATTTTCCTAAATTTATAATTCTTATGATGATTTATCGCACAAATACCTCACTTTTTAAACGCCAAACTGTAAATCAACTTGAAGCACTTTCGTAGGAGGAGCTCATGCAAAAAGATTATCAAATCTGTACCCGTTGTGTCATGGATACTACTGACCCTGATATCACTTTTGATAAAAATGGCGTTTGTCACCACTGTCATGACTATGACCTGTACATAAAATATTACACCTACCCAGCCGAAGAAGGACAGAAAATATTAAAACAAATTGTCCAAAAAATAAAAAATGATGGCAAAGGAAAAGATTATGACTGTCTTATCGGTATCAGCGGCGGAGTTGATAGTTCTTTTGTCTCTCATAAAGTCGTTGAATTAGGGCTGCGCCCCCTCGCGGTTCACTTAGATAACGGCTGGGACTCTGAATTAGCAGTAAGTAATATTCATAAAATCCTCAATAAACTAAATATAGATTTATATACCTATGTCATTGATTGGGAAGAATTCAAAGACCTCCAATTGGCTTTCCTTAAAGCTTCCACCCCAGACTCAGAAATACCTTCCGATCATGCTATCGCTGCTATTATGTACCAAACCGCAGACCAAATGGGCATAAAATATGTTATTCCTGGTCAAAATTTCCGAACAGAATCTCATGCCGTTCCTGCCTGGTCAAGAGGCCATTATGACTGGAAATACATTGAGAATGTACATAAGCGGTATGGAAAGATTCCTTTGAAAACTTACCCTCATTTTACTGTTGAAGATTTGAGAAAATATCAGTCCAAACAGTTGTGGGTTTATTTGCTCGATTATATCAATTACAATAAACAAGAAGCAATGAATTTTCTTAAAGAGCATTACGACTGGCAGTATTATGGAGGTAAGCATTATGAGTCAGTCTATACACGCTTTTTCCAGGGTTACATCTTACCTGTAAAATTTGGTTTTGATAAAAGACGAATGCACCTTTCCAGCCTAATCTGCTCGGGAGAGATTAGCCGCAGCGATGCCTTAAAAGAATTGGAAAAACCAACCTACTCTCCTGCTCAGCAAGAAGAGGATCGTGATTATGTGATCAAAAAACTTGGCTTATCCGATGATGAGTTTGATGCCATAATGCAGATGCCTAAAAAGACGATCTTCGATTACCCCTCCTATGCTAATGATGCTCAACATTCAACTCTGGGAAGAATAGTTAATCACTTAAGAACCCATTATCCTTATAGAAAATTTTATAAAATATTAGGAGCGCTATATCTTAAAAGTGTCCAAAAAATAAAACTATTATAGCCATTATTTGTGCATATCGGTAAATTCTGTATATATTTTTGTAGTAATTGCTCCTTTATCATGCATATCCTCGTTTTTTGCCTACCTAACCCATAAGGAGACTCGCACCCAAGCGGAAAATACCCTCTTATGGCGCTTAACCTATCAACCTATTGCTCACTTCCTCTGCCAAAAATACCTGCAGCGTGTAGATAAAATCCTCACCGTCAGCGACGGCTTAGCCCAGCAATATCAGCATGATTATGGCGTCCTGCCAGAAGTGTTCATGGGCCTCCCCGCTTTTCATCACCTCCAGCCTAAACCCATCAACCCACATCAGATCCGCATCATTCGGCACGGTGTTGCCTCCCCCGCCCGCAAGATAGAAATCATGATCGAAATGATGGATTACGTTGACCAACGCTTCTCCTTGGATCTGATGCTTGTTCCTACCAGCTATACCCCTTATTGGCAAAGGCTCATCCGCATGGCCGACCAAAGCAACAACGTCCGCATCATACCTCCTGTGAAATTCCACGAGATTATCTCTTTTATCCATCATTATGATATCGGGTTATTTTTATGCCCGCCAACGACTTTCAACCTCACTTATACGCTGCCCAACAAGTTCTTCGAATTTATTCAAGCCCGTTTGGCTGTGGCCATCGGACCTAGCATCGAAATGAGAAAAATCGTTGAACAGTACCAATGCGGCATCGTCTCAGATGACTTCGAGCCCAAAACAATGGCTATGGCCCTGAACAGCCTCTCCGCTAAACAAATCGAAGCTTACAAGCAGCACGCTCACTTCGCCGCCTCCCAACTTAACGCAGATGTGAACTGCCGCCGTATGAAAGAAATTATCAAAGAATTGGTTGGCTCATCATAAGTTATGAAAAATATCCTCATCGCTTGCTTCCCTGACCCTAACCGCAGTCCGCGCCCCAATAGGATGATCCATTGCTTAAAAAGCGAATGCCAGCTTCACGTATTCGGTATGAAAAAAATAAACCTAGATGGTGTCGTTTCTTATTCTTTCTCGCATTCACACTTATCTGATACGTTTAGCCAGCCAAAAGCTGCCCATGCTCAACTCATGCGCTATCTAATGAGAATCCTGTTTATCTTGTACCCTTCTTTTGGTAGATTTATCTTCCCTTTCTTCAAACAGGTTCAGCATAATATCAATGCGTTAAAAGAAATACATTTTGACCTCATCATCTCTCACGATCTTCACCTACTGCCATTTCTTTTTTCTATTAAGGACAATTCAACAAAAATATTGTTTGATGCACGCGAGTATTATCCCAAAGAATCAGAAGACTCACTGCTTTGGAATCTTACGATAAAACCCTTCAATCTTCTTCTCTGCCAGAATTATCTGCAGCGTGTAGATAAAATCCTCACCGTCAGCGACGGCTTAGCCCAGCAATATCAGCAAGAGTATGGCGTCCTGCCAGAAGTGTTCATGAGCCTTCCCCCTTTTCATCACCTCCAGCCTAAACCTGTCAACCCTCATCAGATCCGCATCATCCATCATGGCGATGCCTCACCTGATCGCAGAAGTGAAAAGATGATCGAAATGATGGATTATGTTGATCAACGCTTTTCGTTGGATCTAATGCTTATCCCTTCCAGTAATACCTCTTATTGGCAAAAGCTCATCCGCATGGTTGAGCAAAGAAACAACGTCCGCATCATCCCTCCAGTCAAATTCTACGAGATTATCCCTTTTATCCATCAATATGATATCGGGTTATATTTATGCCCGCCAACTAATTTCAATACCACTTACATGCTGCCCAACAAGTTCTTCGAGTTCATTCAAGCTCGTTTGGCTGTCGCCATCGGTCCCAGCATCGAAATGAAAAAAATCGTCGAACAGTACCATTGCGGCATCGTCTCAGATGACTTCGAGCCAAAAACAATGGCTATGACCCTGAATAGCCTCTCCGCTGAACAAATTGAAGCTTACAAGCAGCACGCTCACTTTGCCACTTCACAGCTCAATGCCGAAGTGAATTGCCGCCGTATGAAAGAAATTATCAAAGAATTAATAGGATGATTTTCATCGCACCTATCCTGTTGATATTGTGTTATACTTAATACACGCATCAATTCAACAGTGGAGGGAAATTAGTTTGTTTATGGAAGTTTATACGGTAATTGGCGTTTTATTGGCTGCTTACCTTCTCGGAGCCGTACCCTACGGCTTCATTATCACAAAACTCTTCAGCGGTAAAGATGTAACTCAATACGAAAGCGGACGCACCGGCACAACCAACACCATGCGCGTCGCAGGTTGGAAAGCTGCTATCGTCACTGGCATTCTCGATGTCCTTAAGGGAAGTGCCGCAGTATGGATTGCCCATCACTTCATGCCTCACAGCTTATGGCTGCAAGTGCTTGCTCCCATTGCTGCTATCATCGGGCATAACTATTCAATATTCATGATCATCCGTGGCGAAGATGGTAAAATTCATTTGCGCGGGGGAGCCGGCGGTGCACCTAGTGTTGGTGGAGCGATTGGTTTATGGTGGCCCATTATCTACTACATCCTCCCAGTAGGCATTGTACTCTGGCTGGGGGTTGGCTACGCCTCTCTGGCAACCATCAGCGTTGGCATCGTAGCCATCATTGTCTTTGCGTACCGAGCTATTTTTGAGCAGGCAACGTGGGTCTATGTTATCTACGGCGTGCTGGTGGAAATTGTTGTCCTTTGGTCATTGCGCCCAAATATCAAACGTTTGCTTAACGGCACCGAGCGAGTCGTTGGTTTGCGCGCTCGCCTCATAAATAAAGCTTAAACCGTGCGCTTTCTAGTCTTCGGCGCCGGCGCAATTGGTACTTACCTCGGCGGGAGCTTATTGCTCCAACAGCATGAGGTTGTGTTTCTGGAACGAGAACAAGAAGCACACCTGCTTCGTCAGCAAGGTTTGCTTTTACAGATTAGGGAGAAAACCCACCACATTTCTCACTTCAGCGTAGTTACCTCACTAGACGAGGCGCTTCAAAAAGGGCTGTTTGATGCAGCTCTTTTTGCGTTAAAAGCCTATGATACTGCCAGCGCATTAGAAGCCATGCGCCCCTATGCTGCTCATCTGCCTCCCATGGTTTGTCTCCAAAATGGGGTGGAAAATGAAACCGCAATAGCCCAAGTGCTTGGCGTTGAAAAAGTTATCCCTGCCACAGTAACCAGTGCAGTAGGACGGCGCGGCATCGGTAACATTATTCTTGAAAAAGAGCGCGGCATAGGAATTGCCGCCACCCATCCACTCGCATTCCGGCTTGCAGAAGCCTTCCGTGCCTGTGGAATTCGTACCCAGCTATACGCTGATCCCGCTGCAATGAAGTGGAGCAAACTGCTCACTAATCTGGTCGCTAACGCCAGCTCTGCTATTTATAACCTCACTCCCCAACAAATCTTCGCCAATCGCGAAACCTATAAGCTCGAAGTGCAGCAGCTGCGTGAAGCTTTGCAGGTAATGGCTGCCCAAAATATTCCTGTAGTGAACCTGCCGCATACACCCGTTATACTCATGGTATGGCTGATGACAAAACTTCCTATGTTCCTCTCACAACCCCTAGCAGTCCAATTCATCGGAAAGGGGCGCGGCAATAAAATGCCCTCACTGCATATTGACTTGTACAGCAAGCGCCAAAATTCTGAAGTAACTATTCTTAATGGAGCTGTCATCCGCTTCGGCGAGCGGTACGGCATCTCGACTCCAGTAAATCGCTTTTTGCACGACACCCTGCTCGCCCTTATTCAAGGCAAGTTGCCGCTCAACACCTATTGGCGCCACCCGGCCTAGAATTTATAAAGCATGTCAGAGTTTTGGTGGATTTATCTCTGCCACCACCTCGCCCGGAATAGCACCTGCATAAGGCATGTTTTCTTCGGCTTTCGCTAACAGCCCTTCAAAAGTCAGCGCATCATCCGGAAAGGTAGCCACTCCACAAACAACATCCACCCCCATTTCTTGAGCTGTTTGATGAATTCTCTCCACCACCACTCCAGCCCTATCGCCGCGCGTTTCGGGCAAAATAAATACGAATTGATTCTTCTGAGAGCGCTCTAACAGCCAGTCAGTGCGCCGTAAGTGTCCATATAATGCTCGTGTCATCAAGCTAACTGAGACATAGCGTAAAAGCATCGCTTTCTGCACCTCTTCAACCGTTCGGTGAACCGCAAGGCGAAGCGTCTCAATATTTGGCTTGGCAAGAACAACTGTCAGAGGATGCTGATAACGCCGGCTGCGGTACATTTCTTCTTCAATATCATCCTCTACTTCATCCAGTGTCCGCACCCGCTTCAGGCGTGCAAAGGTAATATTTTCCACTGCTTGGACAAAATCCTCAAGCCAGCCCCCAAGCAGCCTAGCAATCGCCACCGAGACCAAAAGCAGCACGACTTCAGCAATAGTTACATAAGATTGCATGCCTCCCCACCATTGTTCCAACGAAAAAAAGCTTACCCTCCAGATCAAGTAAGAAGCGCCGGAAAGAACCAGCAGCATAATAGGAGATAACTTTCTCAATACAGGAACAATGAGAATGAGGCTTACCCAAGCCGTTGCCAATACATACACAAAACCGCGAATATTCAGCTCATTTTTGCTGATATAATCCAACCGTTCAAGGTTGAAAAATAACGCCATAAAAACAATCAATCCAACAATGCCTAAAGGAAGACGTTTCATTGCATTTATCCCAATCTCTCTCTGTGTTGATTTTACTTAATTATTATAACATAGCAGTATGGTCGTTTTGAACCTTTAACCAATAACTCTTGCAGGCACTCTATTTTTCAACAATTACTTCTTTAAACGATAGCGGCTTTACATCTTTGCTTGAATATTACTTTTTCTCGTATTTTGCACCCTATATTTACTCTAGGCATTGGAATAGAGTTCCTCAACACTCGCGCCATACACTTGACATTTTGGTTCACCTTAGTTAAAATAAGAGGCGTAGGTGAAGGAACTTCAGTACGCCGAGATAGCTCAGTTGGTAGAGCATGCGACTGAAAATTGCAGTGTCGTCAGTTCGATTCTGACTCTCGGCACTGGTTATTAAAGCAACAAGCGGGCGTGGTTCAGTGGTAGAACGTTTCCTTGCCAAGGAAAAAATCACGGGTTCGAATCCCGTCGCCCGCTCACTTTTTTATCTTCTGAAGGATAATAGCGAAAGGGTAATCATTACCAAACGCTATTCACCTTCATCTACGGCGACGTAGCCAAGTGGTAAGGCATGGGTCTGCAAAATCCTGATCACGGGTTCGAATCCCGTCGTCGCCTTTATTTTATTGTTTATATGCCCTTACCTCAAAGCCCTCTTGCAGGGCTTTTTTGCACCTTTGCAGACTAACCTAAACGAGCAGCCAAAAAGGGCACAAGCATTTCTTCGGGGTGCATTCCTCCGTGCCGGCCCAGTAAATGATTTTCTTTGTTCCCCCACCACAAATATGTTTGCTCCTTAGCGAGCAGTACTAAATCTCCAACTCGGTCAAAAATCACCGGATTTACTTTGCCATATCCTAACAAGTTACTTTTAATAAAATCCTCAGCCGGCAGCACATGGAACTGATCGCGCCAGGTTTCTTCCACATATTCCCTCACTGTCTTCATGCGCCCAGGTCGGACGAAAAGATAGGCTATTCTATTCTCTCCAGTTGGCTTTATGTGCAAACAGTGATTTAAACGAGGATGGTTGCGTAGATCATTTTTTTCTATTACAGGGGTATAGATTTGCCCATGATCTGCGGTGAGGATAATCAACACCTTTTTTCGCAGCTCAGGCGCAAGTTTCTCTAAGAAGAGTGTTTGAAAAGCGTGCGAAAAGAGCATAAAATCTGCCCGCGCTCTTTCATCATCCGGCCCAAAATGATGCGAAAGATGATCCAGTTCTCCCCAGTAAATCCAAGCACAACTGCGATTTCCTGCTCGCTTTTCCAGCCAGTGCCGGCAGTTGACCCATAAGTCCGCTGCTGTGCTGAACGATTGTGAAGAGACATCGTTTAAGAACATTTGTGAAAGTCCGGAAGAGGTAATGCTGAAATGCTGAAAAGCAAACGGCTGAACCCCATGTTCCATTAGATGAGTGCCAAAAGTTGGCATCTGTAGAGCTTCTTTCGGCTTAAATCCTGCTCGCGTAATCCCAACCTCGGCCGGGTTAGACCCATTAAGCTGATAGGTCATTGGTGTTTGTAGCACCATATTTGTTACAATACCGTATTCCTTCAACCACAACTCATACCCAATGATGCCATGTGCTTTGGGCGGTTGGCCACACCAAAGCGAAGTCAAGGCGGAGGTTGTCGTGCTAGGCAACACTGATGTCAATGGAGCGATTACCCCCTGACTGCTCAGTTGCTTCCATACCGCCGCGCTGCCCTCTTCTATCCAGCGTTGAAAACGATGCAGCGCTAAACCATCCACTAAAATAAAAAGGACATGCTGCACGCCATCTCCGATAGGTGTCAATAATTCTTTATCCAGCATTGGGGCAGAAAATGGCGGGATATTTAATAGCTTACAAATACTAGAAGGGATATTCAGGATCGAATTTCCTTCATAAAATGGCTGCACAATACTATCCCCCAAATCAAAATCCGCAACCCTGTGCGATAAAAGCTGTGGCAATCGTTCTGCAATTAAGTCTGCCATAAGTTCACCCTTGTATCAAAACCAAACGTTCGTTATAATGATACCATGAAAATTAAGTCATCTTCTATCTTTCCCCATATTTCCCCAATGGGTATATTCTTTTTGTGGGGGATTTGTCTTTTAAGTGCAGGGCTGATATTAAGTGCATGTGCAGGGCAACCTTCTCCTCCTGCTGCAGTTTCCACAGCCCCGGCTGTGGAAGCTAGTTCAACACCTGCCGCACCTATCACTTCCACCTTACCGATCCCCTCGCCAACGCCTACAGAGATACCCATCGCTCTGGTTGACCCCAAAGGTGCAACCATTAACTTCTGGCACTCTTTGCCGCTTGAGCAGATCGATCCGCTCATTGAAGAGTTTAACAAAATTAATCCTTGGGGAATAACTGTCAAAGCTTCACAACAGAGCAGCAATAATGAACTTTCAGAGCAAATAGCCCAAGGACTGCTGCAGAAAGACGCACCCCAATTGGCATTGGCATTCACGGATCAAGCAGTCCGCTGGGATGCCCGCAACGAGGTGCCGGATTTGAACAACTTCCTAAGTGACCCGCATTGGGGTTGGAAAGAAGATGATACAAAAGATTTTCTCGAGCAAGTTTGGCAATATGGTATTGTGAATAACAAACGTCTGAGTGTGCCTGCTTTAATCAGTTGAAAATTTTTCTTCTACAACAAAAGCTGGGCTAAAGAAATTGGCTTTGAACAGCCGCCGGCATCTTTAGAAGAATTTGCTCAACAAGTATGTGCTGCAAATGAATTTCAGAAAAAGGATAGTAACGTAGATAATGATTACACCGGGGGCTGGTTGGCAAATGACGACCCCATCGTGATGTTGGGCTGGTTATACGCATTTGGCGGTGGTATTGTCAGCGAGAGTGATGTCAATATCCTGCGCAGTGTCTATCGCTTTGACACTGAAGCAAACGAGGAAGCTTTTTTCTACCTTAAAGATTTAATTGACAAGAATTGCATTTACGTTTCTACCGAATTTTATGGTGATGAAGAATTTTCCAATCGGCGCGCTCTTGTCGTTTCAGGCAGCACGGTGGATTTACCCTATCAGCAATTGGCATTTGAAGAAATCGGCAGCAAGGATGAATGGACACTGTTTCCATATCCTACTCATCAGAAAGGGCAATTTGTTGTTCCGCTGCGAATACCATCGTTTATTCTTTTGCCCGCAACACCCGAACAAGAGGTTGCCAGCTGGCTCTTTACAACTTGGATGCTCAGTCCTTCCACTCAAGCTAAGTGGGCTTCGCTTTCAGGTTATTTCCCAGCCCGAACTTCAGCTCGCAGCTTAATGGATGTATATGCAGAAGGCCACCCGCAATGGAAAAGCGGTTACGATTTGCTCACTTATGGCAAAACAGAACCAAAGCTTCCTTCATGGTCATCCGTACAATGGGCATTGCAAGATGCTTCTACCCAGCTCTTCCGTCCTTACTTCACCATAGAACGCGTTCCGCTTACCCTCCAAGAACTTGATAAAACTGCCCAAGAACTTATAGATATGGGCAGATAAATCTGTGGAGAAAAGAAGAAAGGATAAAAAAACAAAACTCATGACATCTAATGGTTTTACCAACAGCACAAAAAAACCGCGCTCGGTGTTGATCACCGGCGCAGCCGGCGGTATTGGACGCGCCACAGTCAACTTCTTCGCCCAACAAGGCTGGCACGTCATCGGTGTGGACCGCGCTGAATTCGGCGATGGTTTCCCTTCCAATGGCTTATTCATTCGAGCTGATATTTCCCTGCCTCAAGACATTGAGAACATTTTCAATCAGCTCAAAAATTTCACTTCTGCTTTAGATGCCCTCGTGAATAATGCTGCAGTGCAGATTGCAAAGCCTGTGCTTGAAACAACCATTGAAGAATGGGATATGGTCATGGCTTCCAACCTGCGCTCAGTCTTCATTGCAGCAAAACTAGCTCATCCTCTCCTCAAAGAAGAGGGAGGCGGGGCAATTGTCAATGTATCATCGGTGCATGCTGTTGCAACTTCTGCCAACATCTCCGCTTATGCCGCCAGTAAGGGTGGGTTGTTGGCTCTAACGCGCGCCTTAGCTATTGAATTTGCCCCCCAAAACATACGCGTCAATGCCATTTTGCCCGGCGCAGTGGATACCCCCATGTTGCGCGCCGGCTTAGATCGCGGACACCTCGGCGGCAGTGATGTGCTTACCCGCCTAGACAATCTAGCGCGTAAAACGGTCAATGGACGAATCGGACAACCACAAGAAATTGCACGCTGCATCTACTTCCTTGCCGATAATGAACAATCCTCTTTTATGACTGGTCAGGCATTGATTGTTGACGGCGGTGCAACAGCACGCTTGAGCACCGAGTGATCCAAACCTAATTCATCAACACTTGCTTAGTAAAGCTGAGGTGCGTTTTGCGCATGCCTCAGCTTTGTGTTCATTTTGAAGTGATTGCCCTAACCCCTGCTTTTGCTTTAGAAAACGACCTCGTCCTTGCGCCTATGGATGGCTATACCGATTCACCGATGCGCCGCCTTTGCCGTCGCTTCGGTGCTGCGCTGTGCTATACCGAATTTATCAGTACTCATGAATATCTCCACCGTTCGCCTTTTATAACCCAAAAATTGACTTTCCTGCCTGAGGAACGACCAATAATCTTCCAATTATTAGGTGAAGATGCTTCTGATCTGCTTCGGGTAGCTCAGGAACTGCTGCCCCTGCAGCTGCAAGCTTTTGACATCAATTTAGGTTGCCCGCAGCGCAGCATTGTCGCACGTGGAGCGGGAGCAGGTTTACTACGACACCCCCAACGGATTGCCCACATTATCCAGCAGCTTGTCCGCGCTCTTCCCGTGCCTATTTCAGCGAAAATGCGTCTTGGGTGGGATGAAGACCACCGCAATGCCTTGCTAGTTGCTCGCATTGTGGAGGAAAACGGCGGCGCATTCATAGCCGTTCACGGGCGAACCAAAGTGCAAGGTTATCGCGGTCCTGGCAATTTAGATGCCATCACTGAAATCTGTCAATCTGTACAAATTCCAGTGCTCGCCAATGGTGTTATACCACCAGACTGCCAAAATATTCCGCAAGAGATCAATCGGATAAAAACAATCACCGGCTGTGCAGCAGTGATGATTGGGCGGGCCGCAATTGGTAATCCATGGATCTTTTCCTACCGCAACCGAAACGAAATTTCTCCTCACGAGGTGAAAGAAGCAATACTGCTTCACTTGCAGTGGATGCTGGATTTTTACGGTAACCCACAAGGGTTGATCCTTTTTCGCAAGCACCTAACGCGCTACCTTGCCCCTTATCAGCTGCCTCGTGCCAGCCTTTTGACATTGCTAACCACAAATTTATCCACCCAGTTTTATGATGTTTTATCAGAGTGCTTGGACAAATTCCCCTCTCATGATGGTGAGAACCGCCCCTTCCCCTCCTAATCCTTTTTTCTGATACTGCTTTATCCTCCCTATGAGCTGTGCCGCCGCTTCAGCACTTCCAACAAAGCCGGCACAATTTTATACACATCCCCCACTACACCAACCTGAGCCACCTGAAAAATAGGTGCATTAGCATCCTTATTGATTGCAACGATAACTTTACTGTAGCGCATGCCCGCCAAATGCTGAATAGCCCCCGAAATGCCACAAGCAATATACAATTTCGGAGATACAACCTTACCAGTTTGCCCAACTTGATAATCATAAGGGATGAAACCGGCATCTACTACTGCTCGGCTTGCCCCTACAGCGCCCCCCAACTGCTCTGCCAAATCCTCCAATAGCTTAAAACCTTGCTGCGCACACCAAGTTTCCTTTTCTTTTTGATCTTTCAACTCTGCCGGCGGGTTGAGTGATGCACAGTTTAACATGCCGCGTCCACCAGAAACAACCACTTCAGCCTCGGTAAGATTAACCTTACCCAGCCGCTGCTGATAGCCAAGCACCTGACAGCCCTCTTCCGAGGGCAATTCCAGCGCTATTTTTTCCACTGTACCTTTAGGCGCCGCTAGCATAGCAGGTTTAGGAAATGTATGCGGATGCAGGGTAATCAGCATAGGTTTTGTTCGGCAAGTGCTTTTCTCCATCAGTTTGGAAGAATAAACCGCCCGCGTAACGATTAGCTGCCCGTCTTGCTCCTCAATGGCTAAAGCATCCACAATCACACCGCTGTTTAGGTCCACTGCACTCATGGCTGCCACCTCGCGGCCGCGCAGTGTATCGGCTAACAAGATAACCTGCGGCTTGCCTTGCTGCACTGCTTGGGTAAGCAGCGTCGCCAATTGAGCTGCACTCAACTCGCTTTCTTCTTCTGCAGCCAAGAGAACCTCATCTGCACCATATCGCAGTGCTTCTTGGGCAACAGCTTCGCCACCTGCTCCAAACACTAATGCCGTTACTCCGCTGTGATAGGTTTCCGCCAAGCTTAAAGCCGCAGTGAACACCTCCCATACAGCTGATACTGCATTGCCTTTTGTTTGATCAATAAATACCCAAACCTTGTTATCTTTCATTCCAACACCTTCATCGAGACTAATTTTTCCACCAATTGTTCCGCCGCCGCCAAAGGATCATCTCCTTGAATGATCTCACCTATACCTCGCTGTGCCGTGGGGGTAAAATGTTCTATCGAACTTACCACTGCAGTTGCCGGTGCAATACCTAAATCATCCACCGTCCAACGCGGAATTTGAGCTTTCGCTGCCTTGCGCATCCCCATAAAAGAGGGATAACGCGGTTCGGCGACCTCTTTGACAAACGTCATCACCACTGGCAGCTTTGCTTCTAAAAGCTGTTTGCCTTCATCGGTAACCCGCTCTACGCGAATCATGCGCTTATCCACATCCACAGCTTCTACCTTTGAGACCAAAGAAACCAACCCCCAACCCAACAAGCGCGCGGTTTGGGCAGGCAGCACACCATAGTTGCTGTCAATGGCTTGCATGCCCATGCAAACCAAATCCACCGTTCCGCTTTTACGGAGCGCGGCAGCCAACAATTGCGCACTGACAAGCGTATCCAGTTCAGCAATATTGGAAGCATCAATCCTTATTGCTTCTTTGCAGCCCATCGCTAATGCTGTGTGAATGGCTTCTTTTTCGTCTTCTTTGGCAATGCTCATTGCCAACACTTCTCCTCCATATTGCTCACAAAGGCGCAAAGCTACTTCAACCGCATACTCATCCCAGGGGTTAAGCACATAAGGTGCATTACCTACCAAAACTTTTCCTTCATGTACTGTAACCGATGCTGCCGAATCCGGCACTTGTTTTATGCATGCAACGATTTTCAAGGTATCCTCC
Source organism: Anaerolineales bacterium (assembly GCA_034429745.1). Taxonomy (GTDB): domain Bacteria; phylum Chloroflexota; class Anaerolineae; order Anaerolineales; family DRKV01; genus JBAXBF01. The sequence goes on along the minus strand of DAOUFY010000163.1, from coordinate 13,698 downwards.
TACATTAATGAAAAATATTTTCCTTATTGACGTTTCACCTTTATATTTTTTATACCTCTATACAATCTCACGATTGAAAATAAGGCAAGCGGACATGAAAACTTGCCCCCTGATTTTGTTGACTCTCAACCCACAGCTGCCCCCCATGCGCTTCTACTGCCAAGCGACAGAAAGCAAGTCCTAAACCATATCCGCCGGCTTTTCCTTGATGCCTCTCCAGCCTTGAAAATTTATTGAAGATCCGTTCCTTCTCTTCCTCGCTAATGCCTCCTCCGCTGTCTTTGACCCAAAACTGTATCCAGCATCCTCTCGTTGGTCTATTCTCATCTGCATCTTCAGCTTGGAGTTCCTTCTTAGCACCAACAATTATCGGCAGCTTAGACGGCGTGTATTTGCTGGCATTCTCCAACAAGTTAATAAACACCCGCAGCATCATATCCTCATCCACAAACACTGGTGGTAGTTCTTCTGAAACATCTAACATAATGGGTTGATCTTTCTCTTTTGCAAGTGGTGTAACAACTTCTACAGCATCATACAGCAGTTTAAGGCTTTCAACAGCTGTACGTTTCAGCAAAACCTGTCCGGCTTCCAAGCGACTCAAGTCAAGCAATGAGCTTGTCAAGCGTTGAATGCGTTCAACCCCGCGTTGAGCTATGGCAAGCACAGGTTCAAACGCAGGTTTTTCAGATTGCGGCAGCATAGACTCCAATAAATGCAAACTGTTATGGATATTGGAAAGTGGCGAACGAATATCATGATACACCATTGCAGTTAAGCTGCTTTGCCATTCTCGGTATTGTTCATGAGCCCCCTCCAGATCTATCAGTCGCTGCTGACTCTCTGCATACAAGCGCGCGTTGAGTACCGCTATCCCGGCTTGGTCAGCAATAGCTTGCACAAGTTCCAAATGATCTTGTGTAAGGCAATAAGGCTGCGAATGAACTAAAGTCATCACTCCAACCAACTGATCTTTCGCTAGCAGTGGAGCACATACTGCTGAGCGGGGCACTACTTCCTGTCCTTGCACGCGGTCAGAACGTGCCAGCCAGCGCTTATCGGTGCTGGTATTGGCTATCCATACTGCCTGACGATTGCGCAGCACCCAGCCGGCTAAGCCTTTCTCCAATACTTCTTTGAGTTGAATAATGGTATCCTCAATGATTCTGCCGCGATGAATGACTACGGAATCAAGAGGCTCTAATTTTTCATTCAACACAATGATGCTGCCATTCTCTGCCTGCACATGTTCCATCGCTAAGTTTAACACTCGCTTCAATACAACCCGCAGTTCCAAATTAGAGGTAAGCTCGCGAGTTATGCGATATAAGAATTGCGCAGTAACAATCTCAGCCGTACAGCGATTATTTGGCTGATCTTCTTTATCTTCTATTTCCATAATAGAACATTCCTATAACGAATGAACCCTTAAATACGGCAACTCCAGTAAATAATTTTCAAAAGCCAAACGTATATTAACATTCCGATCCCAACGTTCAAATAACATCTCAGTATTGCGCAGTATTGTCCACGCCAAAGCTTCATCCACTTGGTCGGAAATTTGTTTGATAACGCTTACTCGATCTATATTAACCAAAGCATCAGAGTAATGAAAGGATGTCTGTACCATCACATCCCGCCAAAACGAAAGCCATACCTGCAGCATCTCGCGCAGATTTTTCTTCATAGCGGCTACCGCATCCGGACTCTTGTAACGAAAATCTGCCATTTTTTCAGCAAACCGAAACCGCTGCGGCAGAGATGCACCTGCCAAGCGCACCAATTCATTTAACCATCCATCCCGCAATTGCAATGCTTCAGGGTCTTGATCAAGCCTGCAGGCTACACCAAAGCGCCCTCCACTAAGGTGAGCGATAAGTTCGGCGCGCTCTTCTGCCAACCCCATTTGCTCCTTCAAATGTTGTTTAAGTACATGCGTTGCGGCAGGTTTAAGAGTAAATGTTTGGCAGCGCGAAGCAATTGTCGGCAGCACATCCTCTTCCCGAGAAGCAGTGAGAAAAAAGAGCACATGCGGTGGTGGCTCCTCCAAGCTTTTCAGCAAGGCATTGGCAGCATGCAGATTTGCCCTCTCAAAACGAAGTATCAAGACCATCCGATAGGGTGCCATATAAGGCGATAAGGAGAGCGAATTCAGCAGATCGCGGATTTGCTCAATCCGAATCACTCCTCCTTCCTGTTCAGCTTGAACAATAGAGAGATCGACATGTTTTTCTTCTTCTATCGCTTTACATGCTGTGCATTTTAGGCACGGCACACCCTCTGAGGGTTGTTCAAAGCAATTCAGCGCTTGCATAAAACGCAGAGCTAGGGTTCGTCTTCCTATACCCACAGGTCCGCAGAACAAAAATGCATGGTGCAACCCAGCCTCCCCTCTTCGAGCTCGAATTGCCTGCCTCTTAAGCAAATCCACCGCCCACGAATTGCCGACAATACCCCAGTCGTTGGAAGATTCTTGCATAATTCCACATTATATCATAGCTTAGCCTCATTTCATGTTATAATGCCTGTATGCCAAAAGCCTCTATTGCCATCATTGGTGCTGGACCAGCAGGTATTTTCGCAGCCGCAAAGCTTGCAGCTGCTGATATAAATGTTGCTCTTCTAAACCGCGATGTAAAGCCGGGCGGTCTAGCAGAATACGGTATTTACTTCGATAAATACAAAATGAAAGAAGGTCTGCGTCAGCAATTTCGCAAAATTCTTTCTCATCCCCAGATCACCTACTATGGTAATGTAACTATAGGCACACAAGCCGATCTTTCTCTAAAAGAGCTGCAGGAAATGGGTTTCCAAGCTCTTCTGATAACCGTTGGTGCCCAAGGTACAAAATGGCTCGGCTTGCCGGGTGAGTTTCTGGCAGGGGTTTATCACGCCAAAGATATTGTCTATCATTACAACAAGTTGCCTCCATATTCGCGCCGCAGCTTTGAAATTGGACGCCGCGTCGCCCTAATCGGCGTAGGCAACGTGATGGTGGATATTGCCCGCTGGTTGATCCACCTCCATCAAGTGGATGAAGTCATCGCCTTGGCTCGCCGCGGACCCGCCGAAGTAAAGTTCACCCGTAAGGAAATGGAAACTGTGGCGTGTAATTTGGATTTTGAAGCCCTAGAGGCTGAATTTCAACGCGTTGCTCCTATTATGCAAGCAATCAACCAAAATGTTGAACAAGCTAAAGAATATATCCTTTCCACTCTTCCTTCCACCTGTCCCACCGGCTCCAGCACCCGCTTTATGCTAAAGTTCCTTTCTGCCCCTTCCGCCTTGCTTGATGATGGCAACGGACGCGTCTGCGGATTGGAAGTGGATGAAACCAGCTTAATGCTGCGCGAAGATGGCAATGTTATTGCAAAACCAAGCGGCCAAAAACGGCTTGAGTATGTTGATACAGTAATATTCTGCATTGGCGATCGGGTAGATGAAAGCTTAGGCTTGCCGGTAAAGAGAGGTGAGTACGTCCTCAATCCCAAGCCGCTTTTCCCAGTTGATGGTAATTCTTACGAAGCCTTTGACCCGCAAACTAACACCCCTACTAGCGGAGTGTTCATTGCCGGCTGGGCTAGAAAAGCAAATGAAGGTCTAGTCGGCATCGCTCGTAAAGATGGTGAAAATGCAGCTCAAGCTGTGCTTAACTTCCTCAATACACTTGCGCCTCAAAACAACCCTCAACATAGCCTGTCTCGGCTGGAAAAAAGATTGACTAGCCTGAACAAACCCATCATGACCTTCCCCCTTCTGCTGCAGTTGGATCAAAAAGAAAAACAAGAAGCCGAATTGCGGCGCATACCCTTCTTTACTTTTGAAACCAATGAGGAAATGTTCGCCGCGGTTGGTTTGCTCAAACCATTTCTTGCTAGGCTTATACTTCCTCAAGATGTTGAGGAATGGGCAAAACTGCGCAGAAAATTGTGGCACACCTGCACAGTCGAAAAAAATGAGCAAGAAATTGCAGCTATTCAAGCCAACCCAAACAATTACGCAGTATTCGTTAGCCCCAAAGCCGATGGCGGTTTGCAAGGCTTTTTAGAAATTAGTCTTCGCAGTCAAGCCGAAGGCTGTACAAGCCAACAAATTGGCTACATTGAAGGGATATATGTTATCCCTGCCGCCCGTCAAAAAGGGGTTGCCAAAGCCTTGATAGCTGCAGCCGAAGATTGGGCTCGCCAACATGGATGCCGCGAAATGGCAACCGATGTCGAGGTGGAGAACCTGCTTTCTCAACATGTTCACAAGCGTTTAGGGTTCCATGAAGTCGAACGCCACATCCATTTCGTAAAGCCAATCACATAGGTTCAGACGCCTGATTGTTTTTTCAACACCGCTCATGTGAAAGGGGCATAGCGTTTTCTAAGCAGAAAATTAGCCTAATACGGCTTCACATCGCATAAAAATATGGAAAACAAAATCTACTTTGGAGATAACCTCCCAATTCTCAAAGAATTGCCCGCCGCCAGCATTGACCTGATCTACATAGATCCACCTTTTAACACCGGCAAAATCCAAGGCCGTACTCAAATAAAAACCATTCGCACTGCTCATGGCAATCGGGTCGGCTTTCAAGGACAGCGTTACGAGACCATCAAAATCGGCACGAAGGCCTATTCCGATTTTTTTGATGATTATCTCGCCTTTTTAGAACCGCGCCTCATTGAAGCTCACCGTCTCTTAGCACCCAACGGTTCGCTTTACTTTCATATAGATTACCGCGAAGTCCATTACTGCAAAGTGCTGCTCGATTCGATTTTTGGCAGAGAATGCTTTCTCAACGAAATCATTTGGGCTTACGATTACGGCGCCAGAACCAAACGTAGGTGGCCTCCTAAGCATGATAATATCCTATTGTATGTCAAAGACCCCCAACAATACATTTTTAATTACGATCAGCTTGAACGCATTCCTTACATGGCTCCCAACTTGGTTGGCCCACAAAAAGCTTCCCGCGGTAAAACTCCTACGGATACATGGTGGCACACCATTGTGCCCACTAACGGCAAAGAGAAAACCGGCTACCCAACCCAAAAACCTCTCGGCGTACTCAAGCGCATCATTACCGCCTCAACTCACCCAAAGCAGCTAGTACTGGATTTTTTTGCCGGCAGCGGCACAACTGGAGCTGCCTGCCTTGAACTTGATAGGTATTTTATCCTCATTGATAACAATCCCGCAGCTATTGCGGTGATGAAACAGCGGTTTGCAGGCATTTCAGCCATTCAATGGATAAACCTTCCCGATAGGTTACTGGTTTAACGCCTGAGCCGTCTGTTCCCTGCCGCGGCGGCGCATTACTGCCAAGATTCGCGGCAATAAGCGCGTGTAAAGCCAGTATAACCTTGGCCGAATGGGAAGATCATACGCCCCCATAGTTCGTACTACTGTACCGCCAAGCCCGCGCTTAAATTGATACACTCCCCACATTGGATCTTGAACAGAAAACTCGTTGGGAGCTCCCCACAAGTCATATACCTCACAGCCAAGAGCTTTAGCGGTACGCATTGCCTCCCACTGAACGAGGTGATTGGGCATCTTCTCTCGGTGTACGTTGCGCGACATTCCGTGAATATACCAAGCACGCTTTGCAAAGTGAAACAATACAATAGCTGCAACAGCTTCGCTATCCACTTCTGCAATCAGCGGTGTTGCCATCCCAGCCTTTATAAAGGAATCCCACAAACGCCGATAGTATGCCTCCTCGCGAATTACAAATCCATCCCGCACTGAAGTTTCAGCATACATGCGGTAGAGCAAAGAAATATCAGCAATTCCTCCTCTACGCACTGCGACTCCCTTGCGGCTAGCCAAGCGTACATTGTAACGCGTTTTCTGCTTCATGCGCGCCAGCAGCTCTTCTTCTGATGCTGTTAAGTCAACGAGTACTGTATTGCGAAATTGAATTTGCTCATCCGAAAACTTCCAACCGCGTTCACCCAATTCTCGCACAATCTGCAACCCTAGCGAGTTCTCAGTAACTTCCTCTGTTTCAACTTGGGGCTCAGTTTCGCTTCTTTCTGCCTCTCCTTTTTCAATTGCCCCGCGTCCCAATTCCACATCGGCATCTATCTTGATGAAAATAGCTCCTTGACGGCGAGCCTCGGTTTCCAGGTCAGAAAGCACTCTTTCCCGCAGAGATGCGTTTTCCCAATCCAGCAAAGGGCCCTTTGGCACATAGAGTACACACCATTTACCGCCTATTCCCCTTAAAGCTAGCTCACGTTTCAGCAGCAAAGCTGCACCTTCTACGTTTCCTTTGCTATCCATCCAAGTTCGATAGATGGGTGTCCAGCCGTAGTGGGATTTAAACTCCCCCCATTCCTGTGTTTGTAATAGATGAGGGTTTGGAAGCTCAGTTAGCAAATCGTTCCACGTTGTTGGCATATTTCAGCTAAGCTCCACCCATCTCATGCCGCTTTACCCATAGTTCATAAAGGGAATACAACATGGGCTGATACACTCGGTCATAAGGGCCTGCCGCCCTCAGCACCTTACCTCCAAAACCGCGCTTGAAACGATATACACCCCATAATCCATCATGCCTTTCAGTAAAGTGAGCTTCCAGTACTTCTTCGTTTTCGTCGGGAATACCCCATAAGTCATATTCGGTGCATCCCAAACGACGCGCCCAGCGAATTGCTTCCCATTGGATAAGATAAGTGGGCATTTTATTGCGGTGCAGATCATTTGAAGCACCATAAAAATACCAAGAACGCTTGCCATAAGCAAAAACCATCAAACCGGCTAAAGGCTGTCCCTCAAAGCTTGCAATCAACAACTCACATAGCGGTTCATCAGCAGAAGCAACTTGTTCTTTATGGAATAATTGGTAAGCGCGTTGATAATAAGCTAAACTGTGTACACCAAATCCATCCCTTTCTCCAGTTACCTCCATCAAATCTTGGAAAACTGTTATATCTGGGGATGGGTGTACTTCGACACCATTTTTTTCTGCTACGCGAATGTTATAGCGCGTCTTCTGCTTCATTTGAGCTAAAATGCTCTCCTCAGATCCGCTGATGTCTATCACAATAGTGCGCGGTGGTTGAATAGCATGTGCGCTGCTCTTTAATTGCAACGCTGAAGGCAATGCTTTTATTTCATGCTCCCACAGATCAGGTTCAATTTTCAGCAGCACGACCCGCCTCTTACGGCATAAAGCATCCAAATCCGGCAGCAGCGCCGCCCAATCTTCTCCAATTGGCCCTTTAGGAATATAAGCAATTGTCGGAGAAAGCGATCCCAAGCGCGGTACTAAAACGCGCAACAATACTAACGCGCCGTTTTCACCAGCTACTATCCGCACTGCATCCCATCCAAAAGCGGATTTTAACTCACCCCAAGCTGCCGTTTGCAGAATGTGTGGCGTCTTGTATCTAGCGGCAACTTGCTTGACAAATTCATTCCATTCTTCTTTATCAACAAACATCGTGCCCCCTTTATGGGTTGTTTTCAAAGTCAAACATATCATAAGCCGGGGCGCTGCGAACCATGGCTCCCGGTATGGTTTCATCCAGCAGAGTAAGTATTTTTTCGGTCTCACCCTGTTCAGCGAATGAGACAAGAGTACCAACCATATGGTCTAAAGCTTCACCGCCGATAAATTCTTGATCCGTTAAGCGTACAATTTCTGGATGAGAGGTTGGTTCATAGGAGGCGTTAGCATCCCACAGCTCCTCACTGAGCTTTTCACCTGGTCTCACCCCTGTAAAAACAATATCAATATCCTGATACGGTTCTAAACCCGAGAGGCGTATCAGGTCTTCAGCTAAGTCCAAAATTCGAATCTGTTCGCCCATCCGCAACACAAATACTTCACCGCCGCTGCCCAACGCCATTGCCTGCAGGATTAGGTGTACCGCTTCAGGAATAGTCATGAAATAACGGCGCATTTCCGGATGGGTAACCGTTACAGGACCGCCATGGGCAATTTGATGCTTGAAGTGTGGAATCACACTGCCGCGGCTGCCAAGCACATTGCCAAAACGAACCACAGAGAATTTTCGGCTATAACGGTTTGCCGCGTCTAGCACTATTTGTTCCGCAACCCGCTTCGTCGCCCCCATCACACTGCTGGGGCGAATAGCCTTATCAGATGAGATCATCACCAGCCGTTCAACACCATGTTCTATGGAAACCTGAGTGATGTTGCGCGTTCCAACAATGTTGTTGGTTACAGCTTCTTCAATGTTTACTTCCATTAATGGAACGTGTTTATGGGCAGCTACATGAAACACTACTTCAGGGCAATGCTTGGCAAATACTACATTCAGGCGGGCTTTATCGCGCACATCCGCGATGACCGGATAAAGCGGAAAAGGAAATTGAGATTTGGCTTCGCCGGTAGAGAGCCCATAAGTCTCCTGCAGTTCAACCCAAATTTTAAATATGCTGTTCTCGCCATGCCCAAGCATGATCAAACATTCCGGGCGCCAGTGAACAATCTGGCGGCACAATTCACGTCCAATCGAACCGCCGGCGCCGGTAATGAGCACTCGTTTGCCTGTCAAGTTACGACCTATCTGAACATTATCTAAGACTGCAGGGGTGCGGCGCAATAAGTCGGTAATTTCCACCTCGCGTAAACGGTTCACACTTACCTTGCCATCAATCAATTCATAAATGCTTGGCATCGTGCGGAATTTCACCCTTTTCCGACGGCAAACATCGGTAACCTGGCGTACAACACTGCCCACCGCACTTGGTATGGCAATAATAACCTCTTGAACGCGATATTCATCAACCGCCCATGGCAAATCTTTTATTCCCCCAACCACCATCACATCATGAATTTGCTGATGATGTTTTGTCTCGTCATCATCCAAAAAGCACACCGGTTTAAGGTTGAGATGTGGGTTTTTCTGCATCTCGCGCACCACCAAAGCTCCAGCTTCTCCTGCCCCAACAATCAGCACCCGCCGAGCCTGTTCCTTTGACAAGGTTGGAGTTTGCTGATGTGGGCTGACGCTTTCTGCCAGCAAGCGGGCTGAATAGCGAAATCCTCCAATGAGAACCAAAGAAACCAAAGCATCAATCAGCAGCACCGAACGCGGAAAACCCCTATATAAACTAGGGAAAAAGGATAATTGCACGCTAGTAAGCAGAATAATTCCCAAGGCAAGCAGCAAGGAAGATAACGCCACCGCATAGACAATAGGCCGAATCTCACGTGTGCCGGCATAAGCCCACAATCGGCGATAAAGCCCTAACTTGCGGTAAACCAATGGCTTTATGATTACAGCCAAGGCGGTCATCCACAAAGCCTGGGGAAAGTAATAGACAAACGCCTCTCCAAGATCAAGGCGCAGCGCAAAGCTCACCATTACCGCAATTATGGTTAAGATAATATCGCCCACAAGGAAAGTTCTATTGCGCAAGTGCAAAAGGGGAAAGTTGGTGATTTGCTGTTTTATTTTTTCAAAGAAAAACATGTTTTCTCGTATTCACTCGGTTATAGCTGAAAGCTTCTTTAATAGCCGATTCAGCAAGCTCATTATATCATAAGCTAAGGCGCAAAATAGGATGGATTTTACTTGACAAACGTTTGCACATTTGATAGTATAATAATACAAACGTTTGCACAAATCAATAAGGAATTGTTATGGATTCTTCTTCCCACATTTCCCGCCTTAAAAAAATCGCCCAAAGCATACGCATCGAGTCTATCCGCATGATTGCCAATGCAGGTAGTGGGCACCCCGGCGGTTCTCTTTCCGAAGCCGACCTTTTAGCAGTTCTCTATTTTCATGTATTGCGGATCGATCCTCTCAACCCCCAGTGGGAAGAACGCGACCGCTTCATCCTTTCAAAGGGACATGCTTGCGCCGCGCTTTATGCTGCCTTAGCTTTGCGCGGCTTCTTTCCTTTAGAAACGCTTTCCACCTTCCGTCAGTTTGGCAGCATCCTTCAAGGACATCCGGATATGAAAAAAACCCCCGGCGTTGATATGATCGCAGGACCGCTCGGTAATGGCTTAGGTGCCGGCGTAGGTATGGCACTGGGAGCGCGTATTCGCAAACTTCCCTGCCGCATCTTTGTGCTTATTGGTGAAGGAGATATGCAGGAAGGCTGCACTTGGGAGGCAGCTCTCATGGCCGGGCATCAAAAACTCAATCATCTTATTTGCATTATGGACTATAACCGTTCACAAGTGGACGGAAGAACAGACGATATCCTTTCCTTAGAACCACTAGAAGATAAGTGGCGCGCTTTAAATTGGGATGTATATAACATTGATGGGCATGACCTGCACCAAATCCTTGCTGCTATCGAATGGGCAGCTCAAATGCGTCAAAGACCAGCCGTTATCATCGCCAACACCATCAAAGGCAAAGGAGTGTCCTTTATGGAAGATGACTCTGCTTGGCACGGCAAGGCTCCCAATCCTGAGCAAGCAGCTCAAGCTATAAAAGAACTAGAAAAGGAATGTGCCTATGAATGAGCACGAAAAAAAAGCTGTGCGAGTTGCCTTTGGCGAAGCCTTGCTTCAGCTTGGTGAAGAAATTCCTGAATTAGTTGTTTTAGACGCGGATATTTCGTCTTCCCTCCAAACTGGCGCATTTGCCCAGCGTTTTCCCGAGCGCCACATCAATTTTGGCGTTGCCGAACAAAACATGCTGATCAGTGCTGCCGGCTTAGCCACAACTAAACTTATTCCTTTAGCCTGCACCTATGCCACCTTTGCTAGCATGCGGGCTTGTGAGCAAATCCGCAGTTTCATCTGTTATGGCAACCTTAATGTTAAAATCATTGCCTCGCATGGCGGCATTGAAGTAGGTTGGGATGGTCCCACCCATCAAGCCATTGAGGATATTGCCATCACCCGCGCAATGCCTAACATGCGGGTAGTTGTTCCCGCCGATGCCGTTGCAGCAACTGCCCTTCTTCGTCAAGTTGTTACCAGCCCTGGCCCAGTTTATTTTCGCATGGGGCGCAACCCGGTACCTATCATCTACGACAGTCAGCAAAGCTTTACTTTAGGCAAAGCCATTCAGCTGCGCCAAGGTCCTCACTTAACCTTAATTGCTGCCGGCGTAATGGTATCCGTTGCTTTGCAAATTGCCAGCAAACTTGCCTGCAAAGGCATTCAGGCTACCGTTTTGGACATGCACACGATTAAACCTATTGATCACGAAGCACTGCTTAATGCGGCTTTAAAAACTTCTCTGCTTGTTACGTTGGAAGATCACTCCATTATCGGTGGGTTGGGTTCAGCGGTAGCCGAGGTCATCTCAGAAATCTACCCGCGCAAGATCATCCGCATCGGCGTCCCGGATGCTTTCTCTGAATCTGGCGATCCACAAACTCTCTTTCAAGCCTTCAAAATGGATGCAGAAAGTATAACCGAAAGAATTTTCCGCCTATTTCAAAACCAGTAAGCGAGGTCTTATGCAATCAGAACAACAGCTCTACCTAAAGATGATTCAACAAATGTGGTTGATTCGCTTCTTTGAGGAACAAGCTCGCGACTTTTTCATGAAGAACAAAATGCGCGGCGCATCTCACCTTTATATAGGACAAGAGGCAATAGCCGTTGGCGTATGCAGCGCCTTGAATAACGACGATTATATCACCAGCACTCATCGCGGCCATGGTCATTGCATCGCCAAAGGTGCAGACCCCAAACGAATGATGGCAGAGCTGTTGGGCAAAGCCAGCGGCTACTGTCAAGGCAAAGGCGGTTCAATGCACATTGCTGACCTTGACTTTGGCAACCTTGGAGCTAATGGCATTGTGGGTGGAGGAATCGGTTTAGCCGCTGGAGCAGCTTTAGCCGCAAAATACCGTCAGGATGGACGAGTAGCAGTTGCCTTCTTTGGAGATGGGGCAATCAATCAAGGTGTCTTTTTTGAAACAGCCAACATGGCTTCCTTGTGGAAGCTGCCCCTGCTGTTCGTCTGTGAACGCAATCAATTTGCCGAATTTAGTTATACCGATCATTATTTTGCAGACCCCGACCTTTCCAAACGGGCGATCCCTTTTAATTTTCCCGCTCTTGAAGTGGACGGCAACGACGTTCTTGCAATGTATCATACGGCTCAGCAAGCTGTGCAACAAGCTCGCCAAGGAGCAGGACCCACCCTCATCATTGCCAATACCTATCGTATTATGGGTCATACCATTGGTGATCCGCTAGACTATCGGCGCAAAGATGAAGTAGAACAATGGCAGACCGACGAAAAAGACCCAATCTTGCGGTTTGAAAAATGGCTCATTCAACATAACTTCTTCTCTGCCGCTGATCTTGAAACAAGTAAAAGTGAGGCTCAGGAATTGATTCAGCAAGCTGCTCAATTTGCCCTCCAAAGCCCTGAGCCGGCTCTTTCTGCTCTATGGGAAAATGTGTATGCATAAGGAGGAACTCGTGCCCGAACGGATTTGCGAATACCGCGAAGCATTAAATCAAGCTTTGCTTGAAGAAATGGAGCGCGACCCATCTGTATTTATTATGGGAGAGGATGTAGGCCGCTATGGGGGAGTATTGAAAGTATCTAAAGGCATCTATGAAAGATTTGGCCCAATGCGCGCTATTGATACCCCCATCAGCGAGAACGGCTTTACTTCTATCGGCGTTGGTGCTGCTTTAGCTGGCTTGCGTCCCGTTGTAGAACTCATGTATATTGATTTTGCCTGCCTGGCTATGGACCCTATTGTCAATCAAGCTGCAAAAGCTCGCTACATGTTCGGCGGTAAAGCAAAAGTTCCCATTGTATTTCGCACCCAAGGCGGCGGTGGGCGCGGTAATGCCGCTCAGCACTCACAAAGTTTGGAAGCTTGGTTTGCACACATACCCGGTTTAATCGTCATACAGCCCGCCACTCCAAAAGATGCCAAAGGCTTGCTTAAAGCCGCCATCCGCAACGATAATCCTGTTGTCTTTATCGAGCATAAATTGCTTTACAACACCAAAGGTCCCGTACCAGAAGAAGAATATGTTATCCCGATCGGCAAAGCAGATATCAAAAGAACAGGCAGCGACCTTACCATTATTGCTTCATCTTATATGGTTCTACAGTCGCTAGCTGCAGCCAAGAGACTCGCAATAGAAGGCATTCAAGCCGAAGTGCTGGATTTACGGACCCTTAAACCCTTAGATATGGAAACTATCGCTGCCTCAGTAACAAAAACTCGCCGGGTCTTGGTTGTCAATGAAGGTGCACGCACCTGTGGTTATGCAGCAGAAGTGGTAACGAGGATTTATGAGGAGCTCTTTGATGAATTAGATGCTCCTATTTGCCGTTTAACTGCTGAAGACGTACCCATCCCTTATAATGGGGCACTTGAAGAGCAGGCATTGCCCAATGAGAATAGCATTTTTCAAGCTGCCCTGAGTTTTTTCCGCTAGGCAGGAGCTGAGCCATGGCAGCAGTTACCTCAAAAGATATCGCTGCAAGATTGGGGATTACTCCCTCCACCGTATCGCGGGCACTCGCCGGCAGCCCGCGCGTTTCTGAGAAAACCCGAGCAAAAGTTCTCGCCTTAGCTAAGGAACTTAATTACACCCCGAACTTGTGGGCACAGAATTTAGTGCACACTTCTTCTCATATTATTGGCTGCTTGGTGCTGGAATTGAGCAACCCTTTCTATGTGCCGGTTGTCCGGGCTATTGAAGAAGTCTGCCAGGAAAGCAAATATCTGGTCTTCCTAGGTGAATCCCAAAGAAAACTAGAGATGGAAACACTGGTTATT
>DAOUFY010000162.1:0-1538 GCA_034429745.1 Anaerolineales bacterium | reverse complement strand
CGATCTTATTACAAATAATCATATTATCGTGGATAACAAATTTATTAACGACTTAGAAACGATAAAAAATTCTATAGCTGAAAATACTTCAAAAGAAATGATTGAACACATAAATATGGTGATTAATGCAGCAAAAAGTATGGTTCAATGATTCCTTATTGGACATCATCAAAGACTATTTCCTAATTCTCTGTGGTGCACTTCTACAAGCCATTTCACTAAGATTATTTTTAGTTCCTGCATCTTTAGCAAGCGGAGGAATTAGCGGTTTATCACAAATCATCAACCATTACACCGGCTTCCCAATCGGTGTAATGGTTCTTATTGGCAACATACCCTTATTTATTCTTGGGTGGAGATTCTTAGGCGGTATAAAATTTGCCATCCGCACGGCAATATCTGTAATTTCTTTCTCTTTCCTTGCGGATTACCTTGTTCCCTTTTTGCCTGCCAATGGAATAACCTCAGATCTATTTCTGAACACCCTTTATGGAGGACTTGTAAGTGGAGTGGGGTATGGCTTAGTATATCGCGGAAAAGCTACCAGCGGTGGGAGTGATATTTTAGCTAAAATTATCAATCACTGGAAAGGCACATCGCTTTCTCAGAGTTATCTGCTTACAGATACATTGGTGATCCTATTAGCTGGATTAACTTTTAACTGGGAACGCGCTCTCTATGCATTAGCTATGCTATATATAAGCGGGATCGCCGCAGAAACTGCCACTCAAGGTGTTCACGCAGTCCGTACTGTTATGATTGTTACTCAAGAACCGCAAGCAGTCAAAGAAAAAATCTTATATGAACTTAATCGTGGTGTTACTATAATTCCTGCTCAAGGTGGTTATTCAGGGCGTCCTATAACGATTTTGTATTGTGTTATCAGCCGTAGTGAAATTAGCCTCATAAAAACTTTTGTTAAAGAAGCTGATCCTAATGCATTCATGGTTATTGGCGAGGCATATGAAGCATTAGGTGAGGGATTTAAATCATTGAGTGATTAATCCCTCCTTTTTCTTACCTTTTTGCTTGTGGTAAAAGTATATTGACTAAAGCCGTAAATCCCAATTCATAACTCTTCCATCCAAAACCACTTATTTGACCTACACAAACTGGGGCAATTACAGATGAATGCCTGAAACCTTCTCTAGCATAAATATTTGAAAGATGAACTTCCACAGCTGGCAATTTTATAGCCGCTATAGCATCTCTTATTGCATAACTAGTATGGGTATATGCACCAGGGTTAATCAATATCCCATCTGCCCAATTCATCGCATCATGTAAAGCATCAATGATTACTCCTTCATGATTTGATTGGATTATAGTCAACTCCACCTGGTAAATACCTGCTAATTTTCGCAAATTATTATTAATTTCATCTAATGTTACATAACCATATATTTCTGGTTCTCGTTTTCCCAAAATATTTAAGTTTGGTCCATGAATTGTTAATATCTTTTTCGGTTTGTTCTGCTGCATAATCCTAATTTTCAATCCTCCATCTTGGTATTTTTAATTGAGAATATTATAATTGG
>DAOUFY010000161.1:0-9516 GCA_034429745.1 Anaerolineales bacterium | reverse complement strand
TTATTCTCGTTGATAGATGAATTTGCCTCAGAAGCTTTAGTCTTAATAAATATTAAAAATATGAAGATCGGTATTAGCAGAGGAGCAAACATTATCCAAAAATGAACCCCGCGAGTGGGGAAAATTAAGTTCGGAATAAACCCACCGGCTTGGGATGAAAAACTGAGGTAAAAAGGAAAATAAAGCACAAATCCGGAAATACCAATGAAGATTACGAACAGTATGGCTTCATACAACCTCTTCCAGTCCAAACCATTCGTTTTTATTTGCCGCAATGTATAAGCCCCTACAATCATGCCGGTTTGCATAGGAAAATCCCAAGTGTTTAAAAAGGCTAAACCCCCTAAGATGAGTGAGCATGCTAATAATGTCGGCTTATCTAGCCCAATCTCAAAACGACCAATTTTTGTCGCTTTCGTTTTTTTGTCTAAAAAAATCTGCAGCGCTAAACCTAAAGATAGCAGGGAAAAAGGTATTGCCAGCACGTGTGGATGCAAATCCCCTAAAATAAAAGAAAAAGATGGGAATTCATCAATAATTTCAAGCATATTATTTTGCAAACCATAATCTTTCACAACTCGCGAGGATTGCCACCACCAATAATAACGCTGAGGTAACCAGCTTGGCGGGGCACTGGGAGGCTGATCCAAATTTGTAATATCCAACCATTTCCAAAACGTGGAAGTATATCCTCCTTGATCATCTTTCTCCCAGAACATCCATTGAGCATGCATTACCTCCAATAGTCCACCTACATTCCCAATTACCAGTACAATCAATGGGGCTAAAATCATGGCTTTCTTCCATCGCGGAAAGATGTTCCCCAACAATCCCATTGCTGCAGTAAAACTCAGCCCCAAAATCATTGATATGCCTAAATTAAAAGCAATACTGCCCGGCACCGAGGTTATTTTTGCCAGCATGGCAACTATTACATACCCAAAATAATAATAGGAAATGGCATATCCTGCCAACCAAGCATCATGAGGTGGAAAGCCCTCAGAACGTAAAATGGCATTGATAAACATCAATTCCATTGGTTTTTCTGTACCCAAGATTTCTGGGTTCGCTGCACGCAACACAGCCATCGCTGTAAAACTGAGTAAGAATCCAATTTCAATTGAAATGACAGTAACACGATTAAGTCTTACCCACTCAAGAATCTCTGCCGCTCCTTCTTTTCCTCCCGATTTTGATCCAAGAGAAAAACTAAGTATGCTTATTCCCAGGACTAGTCCAAATGCAATCAGAATGCTTCCGGCTTCGTTTTTTAATATACCTAAAGAAGTGAGCAGCCAAAAAATAAAACCCCATAAAAGCAAGCCTAATATGCGGCTGAAAGAGAAACCGCGATCTGGCAAGCTTGAAAAAATTCTATAGGCAATAGGGAAACTCACCCATCCTAAAAGGATTAATATGATAACCCAGCTGAAAAAATAGAAAATTTCCATTCTAATTATTCATAACCTCATACACTACTGTGTCTCGATCGCGAAATACCTCTTTCCATAAAACGCCATTCATCAAGTCAAACTTTTCTAATCCCATACCGGGATAATAAATCCTTTCCAGCTGACCTAAAATGATATATTTTACTTGATAGCGTTTTAGGAATTGAACAGCTTCTTCCGTATTGGTTGTTTGATAAAAAGAAGCAATTTCTGCAACTCTATCTGTAACCCATTCATTGGACACAAAACCGCGCTGTTGTCTCTGATGCCAATTCCAGCCAACAACGCCTGGTAGCCCTGTGTATATCGTGAACCTAGAACCCCAGCGATATTCAGGTGTGTTCCCTTCCACAATCACAGGTGAACCATCTACATGCTGCAGCATCCAATATATTGCTTCATAATCTTGCCCCAAGTCCATATCAATGCCTTGGTCATTATATGTGGAATATGCCATATAGGTCATCCCATTTAATGAATGAGGAGCATCATTTGCCATTCGATCTGAAATTTTGGCTGGTGCAGCGGTTAATGGATATAATGCAGCTGCTCCAACAAGAAACAAGGCAAACAATTGCCAAATTAGTTTGCTTGTTGAGATGCTATGAGTACCCGGATTATTAGGTAAGCTATCAAACATAAGAGAAGGTAGCAACCACCCCAAACAAGCGGCTGCACTCACACCAAACAACACCCATGTTTGTAAATAGAACTTAAACACTGTGTTCATTCTGCCAATATCTCCTTGCAGCGTGAACATTTCTACAAACAGGGTTAGCAGCAACCCAAGACTAAAAAGCGCTAGCACAAATCGCTTATGAATTTCCTGCTGTGGTCTTAAAAATAACACGATCGCCCAAAGGAATAGAGGTATAACAAACCATACAACAGAAACTCCGCCAAAAATTAAAAATCCTAAATTAAACGGTAATTGCGGCAGTCCTTCCGTCATAGGTAACTTTATGCCTAAGATGAGCATTATAAAAGCCGAACACAACATTACTGCAAAAATAAGAGAACGGTAAGGCATCAATTTACGCACATGAGAAAGCGGTGTTTTTTCCATCCAATCAATGCTTTCAGCGACCATCCAAGAGACAATGAAAAATAAGAATACCCCCCAATGGGTTAGATAATCGCCTATTGGTGTTCGAGGACCGCGCCATACTTCTAAAGCATTATACCCCTGCCCAAACCAGCGGCTGAAGGGATCATATAACATAAATGCAAGGAGTAAAAATAAGCCAATTTGCAGGTAAGGGAACAGTTGTTTAATCATGCATTGCCCTTTTTCTCTGTTGCACCAAACTGCATAACCAATGCCCACACTGCCCAGCAGCAAGTAGGTTGGAAAATCCCATGTATTGGTTGGTCGAAGTGTTCCAATGATCAATGCTCCCATCAGTAGAGAGGCAACCACCCAGAGAAGATTTCTTTTAGCATTGATAGCCTTACGTTGATAGCTTCCGACTATAAACGAATAAACCCAACTTAGCCCCACTATTGTTATTGGCAAGGCAAACAAGTGGGCATGCAAATCGGCATACAGGACAGTAAAGAAGGGAAATTCGGTAATCGGCTCAACATCCCCTTGAGCTGCAATGACTCGACTGGGAATCCAATACCAATCTGCTGGACTGTAAGGCAGAGGAGTGCCCGCCAGCGCTTTGATCAGCCCTTGCAAAGTGTACCACCAGCGTGTTAAAAATGAGAAAGCTCCTTGGGAAAGTGCTTCAATATCTTGATTTGGCGCTGCAATTTGCTGAAATCCGCGAATAATCATCCGCCAAGTGCCTAAATTGCCAATCAGTGCAACACCAACTGCTCCTGCCATTCCACCAAACCAGCGATAAGTGGATTGCAGGTTATAGACTATTGAAAATGCCCCTAAGACAATCCAGCTGAACAAGGTTGCCAACATTAGGTTATAGCCTATAGAAGGCAAAATACCAAACAACTTTACTAATAAAGAGGCAATAACATAACCATAATAATAGTAATTAATATATCCGCCCGCGAACCAAGGATCATAAGGAGGGAAAGAAGTGCTTTTTATGACCGCATTGAAATAAGAGAACTCCATCGGTTTTTCTCCGCCTTTCCAAGGATGCCATAAATCCGGGTTTCCCCAGCGAATCATCAATACAAAAAGAAAGGCTATCAATGCTAGCATCTCAATCTTTAAATAATAAAATCTTTTTTCTCTCCACTCCTTAATTAACTCATCCCTTTGAAGATAAGCCACCCCTAGAGAGACTAAAGCGATTATCCCAAATGATGCTAGGAGCCACGGACGATTAAAGGGAATGCGAAAGGATGAACCCAACCATGCAACCCATGCCCATAAGATCATGCCAACGACCCTAGCGAGGGGGTAGCCTTTATCTGACAGCCCTCCAAAGACAAAATGTACAAGAGGATACACAACTAACCCTATCATAAGGCAGCCTAAATACCATATGATTACACTGCCAACTTCAACCTTATTGAACCAGACTTCCATGTCAAACAATTCGCGCCAAGTTCCACCGTTACGTTGCTCTATCAATCTCTCATATGGCAGCAGCAAATTCATCGGATATGGTTTAGCTTGCTTGGGAGTAATATGCAGTACATGATCTAAATCAACAGCAGAAAGCAGTTGTTGCCTTTGAAAACTTTTATCAGGAAATGTTTTTTTAAAGATCATCACTTTAGGGTGATCATATACTGTAAAAGCTTCTTCGGCATATTGGTCATTAAATTCAATACCTGCCAAGCGCGGGTTGGATTGAAAAACCTTAATCAGCTCAAACCCTAACGCCCCTTTATACATCCCAACTTGAGCGTTGCGATAACAATCCTCCACGCTTATGGACGCAGGGCATCCCATCAAATAACGGTAGTATGCCGTTACTAATGGAAAACGTTCCGGCAAACGCGTTAAGCTCCCCCATTGGCGGTTGGATGTAATGACAATATAATCCGCTTTGTCCATTACATCTAAAAAGCGCGCTAGTTTGTCTTTATTATCCTCCCAATACATTTGAAAAGTAACATCTGGAGGATAAATTCCCCCAAACCCATCGAAATTTTCTACACGCAAAGGAAGACTGTCATCCCAATCTCCTTCATTGGCAATAGTTTCTCCGCTCATTGTCAAAGCACAACGTGTTGCCTCTACAGCTATTACTATGAAATAGGTTTGATCTTTTTTGATCATTAATGGGTTATCTAAACGAAGCCGATAACCATCAAAATGATCATCTGGTTTATCTAAAAAACTTGCTTTAACTCTAGCCTGAAACGGGGTTTGTTCTACATTTGGCTGATCTGTAATATACACATGCAGAGTTTTCTCCCCCTCTATGCCATCAATGTCTCTCACATGGTAAAGAATAACTTCATTTACTAATCCCTCTTTTTGAGGAATAAATGGGATAGTCCAAGGTGATGCTGGCGTAATCAACGTATTTGGAGGGTAAGCCAACGGTTGCTGATAAACACCTTCTCTGGTTTGAATCCGAATCGTTACTGGTCCGAGTACATTTTGATAAATCCAACGGCTTGCGTCCACTCTCGTAAAAGGTGTGTTGTGTACATTCCAGAAAGCAGCGGCATAAAAAGTCGTAGCTGATAAAACAATAACACCACAAGCAACGGCAATACCCTGCAGCCATCTGCCGAGAATAGGTTTAGAGAAAGCCTGTTTACCAGCATTCCATAATGCAATTATCCCCCAAGCAGCAAAAACCACAACAATGGGGTAAATTGGCAACTGATAACGCATTGTGGGGTTAAAAGAAAAAGATTGCCAGAAGAAATAAAACGCTGCCCAAATCCACAACAACGTGCTTTGTTTCCAATGGTGAAGAGCAACTTTTAAAAGTCCATTCTTCTCAGAGTTTTCGCCATTGAATTTCTCCAAACAAAGCTTTTTTAGCCACACCATGCCAATCAGCCATCCAAGTGCCAAAAAACCGGCTGCAGACGCTAAACCAAGTGGTACACCCAACCCCCATCGAATTAAATTTTCGCCAGAAAACCACCAAGAACGACGCGCCCATTGCATTGCCGGCGGGAAATCAACATCTCCTGTGGCTTGTGCTCGCTGTTCTTGAATATCCGCAATCCATTCAGGGTTAAGCCTAACGCCCCAAAAACTTGGTCCCGTAAAAGCATACGGCTGAAAGATTCTAAAAGTTACCAAACAAGCTAAAGCTGCAAAAACCAAGTAAAGTATAATTTTGTTCCAAGGTGCTTTTTTCAACCCTAGTGGAAAATGGTTATAGCGCAGCAAAACAGCTATTGGCAGTAAAAAAGCAACTGGCGCTGCATTGAGCTTGCTGGCTAAAGCTAAACCAACGGTTGTTCCAAAAGCAATAAACAAAGCGGGAGAAGGCAATAGTGCAACTCCTACGTCATCCCCCTCAAAAGCTAAGCCGTCAGTTATTTCCTTATTATGCTGCCTACCTTCGAGCAAAATCACTAAAGCTAAATAAACAGCTAAGCCGGTAAAAAAATTGAGAAAAGTATCTTCCTTGAAAAAGTGAGAAAGCTGTATAGGTAAAACAGCAGCTGCATAAAAGGCTGCTGCTAACAAACCAACTTTTAGACCATACGCTCTTTTCCCAATCAAAAATACAATCAGAATGACTAAAAAATCAAAAAAAGCCGATAGAAAGCGGCCTGCATCAGCTATTGCCTGCATCCCATTGTATTCATAAACCCATTCTGCAGCATAACGTGCTAAAAACAATGGAAATGTACCATACACATAAAATGTATAGCCTCGATTATGTGGATTGAAAGAGGAATGCGCGGTATCGAAATATTCCTCCACACTTTGGGGCGGTGTGAGAGAAGCAGCTACCATAAGCAAGAATCGCTCATCAGGATGCATATAAGAATATTCATCCCAATTTAATCCCGAAAAACGAAAATATGCTCCTGCCGCTAAAATAAGGAGTAACAATAGGCTGGTTAACCACGTCGAAACATGGCTTCTTTTTTTAACAGAACTCTTTACACTTTCCTCACCGAATAAAGGCGAATGTTCTTGGGATAAAGCATCATTTTCTTGCATATTGAATCCGCCGCTTTCTTTTAGTTGTTGTGCTACCCTCCACACAAAAAATGATATAGGGTTATTATCTCATAATTTATGATTCTGTTTCCTCAAGATGAAATTGCATTACTGCCTCCTGCAAAATATGAGACATGCCAGCTAAATTTTGAGATGCTTGTGAAATACTTTCTGATTGCATCTTTACTTGCATGGCTAGAGCAGATAATTTCTCCATAGATTGATTGTTCTGTTCAGAAACATTGGCAATTGAATCCATTATTCGGGTTACTTCATTTGCACTAGCAGACATTTCTTCAGTTGCCGCTGTGTTTTCCTCAACAATAGCCGAAACAGCATCAACACTTCCCATAACCCTTGCGTTTAACTCCGCCATCTTTTCCGCCATTGACCGATTTCTCTCTGCAATGGCAGACGCTTCTTGTACCGCTTCTTCCAGAGCTTCCTCAGCTTTCTGCATGGTTAATATAGCTTTGCGAATAGCGCCAACCCTCTCATAAGAAGAATGTGTCGCTGCAGCAATGGCTTCAAAAGCTTGACTTTCTTGACCTGTCATATGAACAGCTTCTGAAACATCCGTTCCTGTTTGCTGCATCCTTTCGACGGCTTGTTTTACACCAAGTTGCACTGCATGAATAATTTCGCCAATTTCCTTCGTTGCATCCGCTGAACGCTCTGCTAATTTTCTCACCTCATCAGCCACAACCGCAAAACCGCGTCCATGTTCCCCAGCTCTGGCAGCTTCAATAGCTGCATTCAAAGCTAGTAAATTCGTTTGAGAGGCAATATCTTCAATGGTTTGAATAATTGAACCAATCTGAGCAGAACGGCTGCCTAGTTCATGAATATTTTTCTCTAGTTCCAATGTGCTCTTTTGTACTCTTTCCATGCTTTGGATAGTAGTATCAGCAATCGTTGTCCCTTCCTCAGCCCTTTTTGTAGAACTCAGGCTCTCCTCCGCCACTTGTTCAGCTGCTCTCACCACATCAGTAATGACTTCTGCCATTTTCTCTTTTGCTTCAGCCGCATGCTGCATCTGCTCAACTTGTTTGAGGGCTCCCTGGTTAATATTTTGAACAGCCTCAGAAAGTTCCCCAATAATCTGTGCTACTTGGTTTATTGATAAAGCTTGTTCTTGAGCCCCTTTGGCAACTCCATCAATTGCATTTCCTAACTCTCCAAGCGAAAGCACGGTACGTTGAATACTTTCCGATTCTTGATTAAAACCATTTGACGCTTGCATTACTGCTTCTGCAATTTGAGTTGAAGCTTGATTGGATTGTTCTGCTGACTGTAACATAGCTTGTGAAGCCTGATACAGCTTGTCTGCACTCTCCTTTACCTTAGAGACCATATCGCGCAGCGTCCTGATCATTTGCACATATGCGTTTCCTTGGGCGTCCTTCTCCGAATGAGGTTGAAGCTCAATAGATAATTCTCCCTGTGCTAAAAGACGGGCTGCACTTAACATTTCAAGCTGATAGTCTATCATTCGTACAAACGATTTTCCCAATACATCCTTATTAGACTTGGTCGTCATCTCAAATTGAATATCGCCTTGTGAAAGTCGCTCTGCTTTATCAGCCATATCATTTAAGTATCTAGTCATTTTTACAAACGCATTTCCTAAAAAGTCCTTTTCCCCTTTAGATTCAACTGACATGCTCAAATCCCCCTCGGCAATGTGTTCCGCCACCGCTGCCATGTTTCTTAAATAATCAATCAGAGAGGAAAAGACACGTGTAATCTTGCCTAATTCATCTTTGCGCTTTAATGCCCTTGTAATCCTTTTGCGATCTAGTTCTGAAAGCGCAACATCCCCCATTGCCAATTTTTCACCTGTAATAATCGCCAACCCAATCGGGTCAAGGATATTTCGTAGAATAACCCATCCAATAACACTTAAAACCAGCGCAATTGCCAGAGCTACTAATATACCTTTTAAAATACCCTGAATAACCGGCTCTTTTATATGCTGCAAAGAGGTATATCTAACAACAATCCAATTAAGAACATCAGATTGCTCTCCTTTTTGGGAAAAACCAACAACACTTAAAAATCCTTCAGGGGGCATAAAATCGCTCTGCCAAGCGAGACCTTTTTCAATCATAGATACTAAATTTTCGGGAGCTGTCTGCATTATCTGGGTTTCATCTCGAGCGAATAATACCGTATATTGAGAATCAAGCAGCATGATTCCGGATTCTTCAGTCAAAAAAGAGCTCAGTTCACTTGAAATATTACCTAACTTTAATGTACCTCTCAAAACACCAATGACTTTATTTCCAGCAGCATCTTTAATAGGTATTCCAATATTCATTCCATAAACCTTGGGGGATTGATCGTAATCTACTTTACCAACATATATGCTGCCTTTGCCATTGTTAAACGTCTTTTTCCACCAATCCTCATCTGCCTGCAAGAAATCACTGGTGCGATTTGTTAATGCCACGTTTACCCCAGCTTCATTAGTAATGAGTATCTCACTAAATTCAGGAAAAGTCTGCACAAATTTCTTTAAGTGTTGACTAGTTGGATTTTGCAGCATTTCATTCACAAAAGGTTCTATAGCTGCATCCTTATCTTGCCAAGCTTTATCCTGTTGGGTTATCCATTGCTGTAAATCTGTCTGGCTTTTTTCTGCCAAGGATTGGTTGCTGCTCTCTACCACTTGGATAATGTCTGGCGTCAGGGATAAAGCTAAAAGACTATTGACATGTTGTTTAACCAAACCTTCTATACTTTTAAAGATAAAGTTGCTTGATTGACTTAATGTCTCGCCATTATTGCGAACAGCTGTCGCCAACAGTGTCAGGTAGTTTTGCACCATTGCACCGCTAAGCGCAAGAATAATGATTAGGATTACAATTGCTAGTACTTTTGATTGAATATTCCAGTCGCCAGGATTCAATTTTATTTTCATCGTCTTTCCCTCCCTTTTTTGAATATTACAGTCTCATTTGTTAGGAAAATATGCATATATTATAAAATCTTTCGATG
>DAOUFY010000160.1:0-6708 GCA_034429745.1 Anaerolineales bacterium | reverse complement strand
CCGATCTCTTTCTTTTCCATCATACAGCCAAGGGGGCTACTTAGCACATTATAGCCCCAAGAAATTAATCCGCCGCTGCAGTCACTTGGTTTTTGGTTGGCTGTATTTTGTAAAATCAATGAGGCTTTAATATTAACCTGGGAGCCTTTTTCAGCAACAATTCCCCCATAGCTCAATCCACTGTTGTTATAAATGGTGCTGAAACCGATGTTCGCTTTACCTTTCAGTTCAATACCCCCAGCTCTACTATTGCCAATATTCTCAGCCACAGTTGAGTTAAGGAGAGTAAGCTCGCCCGTCAAAGATATGCCGCCTGTATTGCTTTCATTGTGAATAATCCCGCTGTTTTCAACCCGTACCTCACTTAAGCTGCCCCCTATCCCTCCAACGTAGGTTGGATCTTCATTCTCTTGAATCAGCACCTGATCTAAAACCAGCTTGGACTGATATGCCCAACACCCATAACCTTGATTGCCGCTGATTTCACTATCAGACAAGTAAAGTTCTGCTTGATTGACATTTACCCCGCCTAGCCCATTTTGAATGGTTATCCCGCTTATGCCAACCCAAGTTTTTCCGTCTCCAAGAACATGGATTACCCGATCAATTCCATCACCATCCAGTACAGTTTGTCCTCTGCCTTCTCCCTTTAAGATAAGATGATCAGTAATGTCCAAATCCCCTTGTGCAGCATTATCCTCATCTCTGCCAGCTAGCGTCAGCCGATACAATCCCTTAGGTAAAATGATAGTGTTCAATCCTGGGTTAGCGTTCGCTTCTTGCAATGCCGCCCTTATACTGCAACGGCCTTTTATGCTTTCACAGCGTCCATCACCAAATACTGCATCGCCCTCGTCTTCCGTAGTGTTCACAGTGTACTCATGTGCCTGTGGAGCTTGGAATTGTAAAACCAGCAATCCAGCCGCTCTATTGGCACAATAAATAATATCTCCCTCAACAGCAACACCGCTCGTGAAACCAGCCTGTTGATAAGCACCAATCTCAAATGGTTGACTCGGATCGCTCACATCAAAGATCCGCAAACCATCTTCGCCATTTGCCAGATAGAGTTTGTTTTCGGCAACAACTATCCTATTCGCTGTACCAGTTAATGCCACAGCAGAAATTTCCTTAGGTGCGCGCGGATCTTGGAGATCAAATATTCGCAGCCCACCATTCTGTCCATCTGCAATAAAGAGAGCCTTACCTTCTACCCAAACACTCTCTGCGAAACCAGGTGTGTCTATGCGGCTGACAAAAGTGATATGTTGCGGGTCTGTTACATCCAAAAGCTGCACACCGGCTGCACCATCCGCTACTGCAGCGAGTACACTTGGTTTTACAGTACTGTTCAACACCGAAAATACAGCCGGGGAAAGATCTGCAATGAAAACAAAAACCCCGCGCGGTGAGGTGAGTTGTGAATAATTTCCCAATTCTTCCGGGCTCTTTGGTTGACTGAGATCAAAAATGCGCAGGCTTGCCGTTGCACCATCCACAGCATAAACTAACAACTTTTCTTGTGGCTGTTCTCTCTCTTTATCAGCTGTTTGCGGCATTGCAAGTGATTGTACGACTTGGGCTTGGGCAATCGCCCCACCTTCTACCTGACTAATGCGTAGCGGATAATAGGGGCTTGTCGCATCTAGCACGACCAAACCGCCTTGCACTGTATTCAATACAGCATAAGTTTTTGCCTTTTGAGAAATCTGTGGCAAGCCTGACTCATTTTCCGCTTGATCCTTGATTGAAAATAATCTCAACCCTTGAACACTCGCTTGATCATCATAAAACCCTGTTAATGTTGGACGAAGCATGGTTTGTGAAACGTCAAACACTAGCACACCGCTATAATAATCCGCTACATACGCGTATGTCCTTTCTTTGCCCTGTAAAGTTTGACGCGTGATTGCCACATCATATGCTGAGCCAAGCACTTCATACGAGGCTTTCTTCTTAAGATTCAACTTATCCGTACAGTCTATCACTAACAAACTATCTCCGTCAGCGATAAACAAATTGCTGTCTTGTTGAGCAATGTTTAACGCATAACCGCTGACAACACTTTGAGACTGCAATATAGGCTTTTCTGGGTTGCTAAAGCTGATAACTTGGACTCCTCCTCCACCAGCAGCAATAAACCCTGTACTGCCATTCATAATTACATCATGCGGACTTCCGTCAACTTTTAATGCGGCAATGTGCTGTGGTCTGGAAGGATCGGTTACATCAATTACCTGAATACCCCCCTCTTTACCACATGCAGCAATCACCATCAGTTTTTCTCCAAATTTAGCAAAGCTGCCTCCATAAACATATCCTTCTAAATTAAATTTAGAAAGCACTACTGGCTGATTTAAGTCTTGCAAATCAATAAGCAACCCACCGCCTTCCCCATCAGCAATAAAGGCATACTGCTCATAAAGCGCAACACTATTGGCAAACCCTGTTGTCGCGATGCGACTAAGCTCGAAAGGTTGAGCAGGATCAGTTACATCAAGGATGCGTACATCTCCATCGGCTAGGATAACCATCTTTGTCTTTCCATGATTAATAACAGCTATCCCGCTTGCCCAAGTTGCAAAATTCCCCAACTCTTTGTATTCTGAACTTGACACATCTAGGATTCTCAATCCTCCGCCGCCGTCTGCAACGTAAGCCACATTCCCGCTAACATCCACTGCTTGAATAATATCTGGAAGGTTCACTGATGAACCGCTCAGTTCGAACTGATCTTTTTCCGTAAGGCTTAAACCCAACAAACGCTGCCCTTTTCCAATATAGGCAAGCTCTCCTTCTAAAGCAACGTCAATCACCGCTCCACCCACTTGGGATAACAGACGCACTTTTCCCTGATGCGCTACCTGCGGAGGAGGTGGTGGCAATCCATGCGGCGGCGTTGATACCCT
This sequence comes from Anaerolineales bacterium, assembly GCA_034429745.1. GTDB lineage: Bacteria > Chloroflexota > Anaerolineae > Anaerolineales > DRKV01 > JBAXBF01. Next base: position 3,799 of record DAOUFY010000160.1, on the reverse strand, counting down.
AACAGAGAAATCTCCTGCCCAGGCAAATTGAGTAGGCAATGCCAACAACAATGTGATCATAAGAAATATGTAAAGGATTTTTCTATTCACGTAAATGAAAACACCTTTTTTCTCTCAATATGGGTGAGTCAGTTTGCATTTTTGTTGCAAATACCATGCCATTAAAATCCTCTTCTTAAATCAAAAAGGGACAATCTGGAGGTTGTCCCTTTTAATACCCCTTGAATTATTCTGAGCCATTATTCATAAATAATAGAATTGACCCCTTCTTATGTCATAAAAGAGGTCATGTGTAGGGGTTCGTTTCTTTTCTTTCTTATGGGAGAGATACCGACGATATGCCTCCCTCCCAATTTTAGGAGGGGGTTGGGAGTGATGGTCAAAATGCACTTTGTGAAGGATATCGTTATAGTAAATTAAAAGCCATCAAACTTCCCCAAAGCGCCATCCCACCGAGGAAAACCCAAAATATATCAACTTTAAAGTAGCGTACACTTATAAAGGCAGCCATTGCCAATGCTAATGCTGCCGGCGTTGTTAGCGCAACAGTTCCAATTTGCAGCACAACTACCGCGAGCAACCCCACAAAAGAAGCCATCACACCCGCTAAAGCACCACGAACGGATTGCAAGTTGCGTAGATGGCTGAAAATCTCTGTGAATACCAACGTCATTGCAAATGATGGAGAAAAGATTGCAAAGGTAGCCAATAATCCGCCCCAAAAGCCAGCCATTTTATAACCAATGAAAGTAGCAGTAATTAAGAATGGGCCCGGAGTGATTTGTCCTAATGCAACTCCATCCGCAAACTGATTCATCGTCAGCCAAGAATGTGTTTCTACCACTTCAGCTTGAATGAGCGGAATAATTGCTGATCCATTGCCAAAAGCTACGGATCCGATCTTAAACAAAGATAAAGCCAATTGACCAATCTCTGACTTGAGAGTCCACGTCCAAGCTACCACTGTTAAGATAAAAAACGTTACACCGCCTATTCCTACCCAACGTTTCCACGAAAAAGGTTCCGCCTTAAGTGCAGATTGTCCTGCAAACGCATTTTTATTTGAACTAGGACGGATCAGCAATGCTCCAATCACCAAAGCCGCCAATACAATCAACACAGCATTGAATTTAAATAGCAGCGCAGTAAATGCCAAAAACATAATTACTGCCTGAATAGGCTGCTGTATGTTGCGACCACCCATTTCCAAGGTTACATTAAACAAAATACCTACCACCAGAGCTTCGAGACCTAAAAATAAAGGGTGTACCCATGGCAACGAGCCCACAGCAAAATATATAGCAGAGAGAATCGACATCAAAACAAAGGAAGGTAAAATGAATCCAATCGTTGCCAAAATGGCACCCGCCACACCACGAAGCTTGTAACCCACATAAGCGGTAAAATCTACCATAATAGGTCCAGGATAAAGTTGAACCATGGCTAATCCTTCATTCATTTCCTCTTCACTTAACCAACGATTTTTGATTAAAAGCATTTTCAGCTTCTGAAGAATTGCCATATTAAAGGCGGTTAATCCCACTTGAAGATATGCTAAAAAAATCGTCAAAAGAGACACTGAAGATAGTTTTATTGTGGCTTCTTCTTGCACTTTATTGGTCAAGGAAGGCAACGTTGAACTTGTCATTTCAATTATTATTTTTGATAAATTAATCTTATATGACTTATATAGTTTAATTAGTCCGTAATGCAAGTAAATAGGACATCGGATTATTCGTGAGTTTCAACACATTTAAATCTTGAAAAGAAACCTTGATTTTCTAGTCTTTTGATAGCAATTGTTATAGCTTTTTTAGAACAGTCAACTCCTATCCACCTCCGTTCAAGTATGTCTGCTGCAACTAATGTTGTTCCGGAGCCACAAAAACAATCAAGTACAATTGAATCCTGATTTGATGACGTCTTTATGATTGTCTCTAGTAGCTCAAGATTTTTTTGTGTTGGATATTCAGGATTTTGTGGATCTTTAAATTCCCATATATCCTGCATTCGCTTTAGAAATAACTCATCTGCAAAGATTATCTTTCTTGGGACACCAGTTTTTGACCATTCTATTAGACCTTGACTATCTAATTCGTCGAGTACTTTTGGATCGTATCTCCAGTGCCTACCCTTTGGTGGATATTTTCCTCTCCACATCTGACCAGTTACCCCATTTTTTGTTTCACCCGGTGCGTGTAATGGTGTAGTTGTGTATCTTCTACCATCCTTATCAATTTTTTTGAATAAACGTTCCACTTCATCATCTGTCCTTTGTACCATTGGTTCATTCCAGATGAAATCATCGGTTTTTGTATAAAAGAGAATTAAATCTTTTATATTTCCATAACCTTTTCGCTTAAAGTTTTTAGGATTGCATTTAATACGAGCGATGTCATTCCTAAAATTTGTTATACCAAAAATCTCGTCCATCATCACTTTGACATAATGGCCAATCTTGTAATCAATATGTAAATAAATTGATGATCTATCACTCATAAGTTCTCTAATCATAATCAAACGTTCTCTTAGAAATTCAATATATTCGGAGCCAACTATGTCATCTGTATAAGCAATGTCATCAGTGTGGCTACTGCTAATAGTGGCGGATCTGTCGTTGCTTGAACGAAAGATATTTTTTGTGGCAAATGGTGGATCAATGTAAACAAGGTCTATCTTTCCTCCATAACCCTTATCTAGTAAGGTTTTCAATACTCGGAGATTTTCACCGATTATTAAAAGATTTTCATCATCAGAAAATTCTGCGGAGAATTTTACTGATTTAGTAGAATTAATGATTTCTTCTACAGATTTTTTGCTAGGGTAATGTAGGTACATATTACTGGTATCACTGATGTCGATAAAAAAGTTTTTATGGACAACGAAAACTAAATCTGATATAGGAATTCTCGAAGTAGCAAGCTACTTAAAATGTTATATTCTTCCCTATGAGTAATTAAATATTTATACATTTTGCTTCTACCTCTAATATATAAAACACCATCCATGACGGCGATTTTGATTGCATTTGCGGTTTTATCTCTTAACAAATTCTTTGCGTCCTCAAATTGGGCATTTTGATGTCCTCCGAAATCAGTTAGAAATTTAGCTTCACCTATTACATACTTGTTGTGTATTCTTACAACTAGATCCAAGCCTTTATCTCCTTGATAACCTAGATGTTCTCTTGCAAATAACATTAGGCCTGCATCAGTACTGTTTAGGATTGCGTTGCCATTTGACTTAGTAAATTCTTCAACATCAAGCAGTGGCAATCCCAATTCTCCTTTTAGCAGCCAGCGTCTGAATAATGGGCCGATTTGCCGATTTGTCTCTTTTGGTTCAGAAACTTTCTCGAATATCTCTTTCAATCCTATTTGATAAAGCCTACTGCATAAACGTTTTATGGTTTCTGGATTTCTTTCTATTGCTGATCGGTCTCTTTTAAGATAAGAGACATAAGAGTCTTTTATTGGAAATAACGGTAGATCAAGCAAGTTCCTTAATAGCGATATATCATCTCTGTTATTAAAAGATGTTTCAATCACCTGCCATTTATCTATATCAATTTCTCTAATTCCTTCAGGAATGGTGGGATATACTCTAAATAACTCATCGAGATAATTTCTCTGGTCAGCAAATTCGATACTTAACTCTGTCCAATAGTTCATGGTTCTATCCTGTTTGGGTTGACTTGCCTTATATTATTATACTTGCATTAACCTCTTAATTACAGAAGAATAAATTATTAATGTCAAACCGCTTCATGATTATATCTTTATCGTCCTTCAGGTGAGGA